>CAIVHI010000184.1 GCA_903905685.1 uncultured Bacteroidota bacterium
CAGTTTTACTGGCCCTATAATGTAACTATGGATACAGCCAACCGACTCTATATAGCCGACCAATACAACCACCGCTGCCGGATGATAAACCTGAACAGCGGAATCGTGTCCACGGTAGCGGGTACAGGGGTGGCAGGATACACCGGCGATGGCGGGCCGGCATCGCTTGCGCAAATCTACTACCCCAACTACGTACATTCTGACCGAGCAGGCAATCTCTACCTTACCGACAATGGAAACCATGTTATTCGGAAAATAAGTACATCTGGTATTATCACCACAATGGCCGGTAACGGCACACAGGGGTATTCGGGGGATGGTGGGCCAGCTACGGCAGCACAACTCAACTTTCCTGGTGGTGCGGCGTGCGATACCTTCGGCAATCTTTTTATTGCCGACAATTCGAACAACGTAATTCGTATGGTGGACGTGACAGGCAAAATATCCACCATTGCCGGAAACGGTCTAAATGGGTTTGCCGGCGATGGCGGACCGGCTATAGATGCCGAATTCAATGATCCGCTCGATATTTCTACCGATTATGCGGGCAATATTTATGTTACCGACTGCCTAAACAATCGGATCCGTAAAATTACACGGCCGGCCACGGGCTTTGTTGCTCCTAAAGTGGAGCTGAAAATGCGGGTTTTCCCTATTCCGGCAAATACGGAACTTCATGTCGAAATGCCGGGAAATGTCGTATGCCAATCCGTTTCCATTCTTGACATTTCAGGAAGCATAGTGCGAAATGTGTTGCTTTCCGGAACGTTTGCCAACATAACCATTCCTATAAAGGGATTGGCGAACGGTGCCTACATTCTGCAAATTAACACAGACGGTAAAACAATGCGCAGCGTGTTTACGGTGACCGGTGATTAAACTACAGGTCGATGAAATCCAAAAATCAAATTAGTTTGCCCTTTTCTGCTGTCAATCGCCCTACTATCAACGTATTTTAAGTGGGGGGACTTACGTCCATCGGTCGGCTATTGCGGGTGTCATTCTGCTCAGTAAGTCCAACGTGGGCGCAATACTGCTCATTTCCTCTTTGGGCATACCCTACCTCAGTCCCAAAGTAGAATTGGGCGCCAACCATGCCATCAAGTCGTGTTGCTGCTGCCACAAGCCTAAGGGTGGTCAATAGTGGGAAGTTTGGTGTAAAAAATGGTTACGAAGTTGGAACGGGCCATGCGATTGCGGTCGCATGGCCCGTTCCAACTTGTATAGTGAGGCCTCAGCACAACTTTTTCACTCCCTCTATTACCTCCTGTAGGCGGGTAGCATCCTGCCCGCCGGCCGTGGCCAAGGTTTTTTGCCCGCCGCCGCCGCCCTTGATGAGGGGGGCAACGATTTCCTTGATGATTTTGCCGGCATCTAGGCCGCGTGCCGCAACTACCTTTTCATCTATGCCCACTGCCACAAACGGCTTGCCGTCAATGTTGGCGCACAGTACGATGACGTGGTCGTTCAAGTGGTTTTTAAGGTCTGAGCACAATTTTTTAAGGATGTCGGCAGAGCCTGCTTGGACGATTTCTCCCACGAAGGTCAGGTCATTGATGATTTGGTCTTTGGTGAGAAGCTCGTTGCGCATGCCCACCATGAGGCGTGCCTCCAAGGATTCGATGTGCTTTTCGGCTTTTTCTTTTTCTTCCTGTAGTTTGGCTATCGCTTTTAAGGGGTCTTTTGCGTTTTTGAGTTCGGCCTTTACAGCGGCCAACAAGTCCAGTTGCTCATTGATGTGGCTCTCGCAAGCCAGGCCGCTCACGGCCTCCATGCGACGAATGCCCGCTGCAACCGCGGCTTCCGACGTAATCTTGAACAGCCCCAACTCGCCCGTATAGCCCACATGGGTGCCACCGCAGAGCTCGATGGAGTAGTTTTTGTCCATAACGACAACCCGAACGATGTTGCCGTATTTCTCGCCAAAAAGTGCCATGGCACCCATGGCCACAGCCTCGTCCTTCGGCATCTCGCGGATGACCACTGGAATGTTTTCGCGGATTTTGGCATTCACGATGTGTTCGATACGGGCTATTTCATCGTCGGTCACCTTCGCGAAGTGGGAGAAGTCGAAGCGCAGGTAGTCTTGGTTCACCAGCGAGCCGCGTTGGGCAACGTGGGTACCCAGCACCTGCCTTAATGCTGCATGGAGCAGATGGGTGGCGCTGTGGTGGATGGTGGTTGCGCGGCGTTTGTCGCCGTCAACCCGTGCAAACAAACCTGCATGAACTTGCTCGGGCAGGGTGTCGGTAAAATGGATGGTGAGGCCGTCTTCCTTCTTGGTATCGGTAATCCGGATGCGCTCGTTGGGGAAAATCAGTTCGCCCGTATCGCCCACCTGTCCGCCGCTTTCGGCATAGAAGGGGGTGGTGTCGAGCACGATTTGGTACTGTTCCTTACCCTTGGAAGCCACTTTCCTGAATTTCACAATGTGCGCTTCTGCTTCAAGTTCGGCATAGCCTACAAAGCCTGCACCTTCGCGGGGTTCCAGCGCTACCCAGTCGCCGGTATCGAGGGCGGTGGCGGCGCGGCTGCGCGTTTTTTGTTTCTGGAGCTCGGTTTGGAAGCCGTCATTGTCCACCTCCCAGCCCATTTCCCGTGCTATGAGGTTGGTCAAATCGATGGGGAATCCGTAAGTGTCGTTCAGTTCGAATGCGAATTCGCCGGTAATGGTTTTCGACTGAGAATTATTGTCGGTGTAGGCGTTGAACCTTTTCAGCCCTTTCTCCAAGGTGCGCAAAAACGCTTCTTCCTCTTCCATGATGACGCGCGACACGAAGTCGGCCTGGCGGGTGAGTTCGGGGAATACCTCGGCAAATTGCACTGCGAGGTATGGTACGAGCTTGTGAAGGAGCGGTTGTTTGTAGTCGAGGTACGAGAAATAGTACCTTACGGCTCTACGCAATATTCTACGTATCACGTAACCTGCGCCGGTGTTGGACGGCAACTGGCCGTCGGCAATGGTAAAACTTATGGCACGAATGTGGTCGGCCAGTACGCGGAAGGCAATGTCTCGGCGGTTGTCGGTAAAACCGTAGTTCTGGCCCGTGATTTTTTCGATGACGGCAATGGTGCCGGTAAAAATGTCGGTGTCGTAGTTGCTCTGTTTGCCTTGCAGCACCCGCACAAGTCGTTCCAGACCCATGCCTGTATCCACGTGTTGCGCAGGGAGGGGTTGCAGGGTGCCGTCTTTCAGGCGGTTGAACTCCATGAATACATTGTTCCAAATCTCGATGACCTGCGGATGGTCGGCATTCACCAACAAGCTGCCTTCGGTAAGGGCGCGTTCATGGTCGGTTCGGCAATCCACGTGTATTTCGGAGCAAGGGCCGCAAGGGCCGGTATCGCCCATTTCCCAGAAGTTGTCTTTTTTGCTACCCAGCAAAATGCGGTCTTCGGCCACAATGGCCCTCCAATATTGGTAAGCCTCCTCGTCTTTCGGAAGGTTCTCACCGGGGTCGCCCCCAAATACGGTCACATAGAGGCGGTCTTTGGGGATGCCATACACATCGTGCAGCAGTTCCCAACTCCAATGGATGGCTTCTTTTTTGAAGTAGTCGCCAAAGCTCCAGTTGCCCAGCATCTCGAACATCGTGTGGTGGTAGGTGTCTACACCCACTTCTTCCAAGTCGTTGTGCTTGCCACTCACCCTCAGGCACTTTTGCGTGTCGGCAATACGCGTGTTGTTGGGAGTTGCGTTACCCAGAAAAAAGTCCTTGAACTGGTTCATGCCCGCATTGGTGAACAGCAGGGTCGGGTCGTTTTTGACCACGATGGGTGCCGAAGGCACGATTTCATGTCCTTTACTGCGGAAAAAATCCAAGAATGTGCGGCGTATCTGGTTGGCGGTAAGCATTAGGCTGTAAAAATGTATGGCTGCAAAAGTAAGCCAAGCCGCCTAAAGTTGCTTGCGGCAACATCGGCCATCCCGAAGGCAGGCTTTGCAGGTGCATGTAGACGAATTTAACCTTTCAGAAGTCGAAAAACCGGCTAACTTGCGTTAACGTCGAGTTGTGGCATTGCGTGCCACGAGGCATAGCCATATCGGCAACCTCCGCGAGGCTATATATTATGAACGATTACGAAAGGCTGATATCGAGGCTGGATGCTTTCATCAGGAAGTACTATGCCAATATGGTGATACGCGGAACGCTCGTGTTTCTGAGTTGCTTGTGCCTGTTTTTCCTCACGGCGAGCGTCAGTGAGTATTATTTCTACCTGCCGGTGTGGGTACGCATGGGTGTGATGGGGGTTTTCATGGTTTTGGGCACGGCTGCCTTGGTGGCTTGGGTGGCGGTGCCGCTCACCAAAATGGTGCGTTTGGGCAAAGTCATCTCCCACGACCGGGCGGCTTCCATCATAGGGGCTCATTTCCCCGAAATCAGCGACAAACTGCTGAACATTTTGCAATTGAAGCGGTCGGTGTCCGATTCTGAGAGCCGTGAGCTTGCCGAGGCCAGCATCAACCAAAAAATAAGCCGGATATCGGTGGTGCCATTCAATAATGCCGTAGACCTCTCTAGGAACCGAAGGTATCTGCCGTATTTGCTCCCTTCAGTGTTGGTCATCATCCTGATATTCGTATTCGCCCCCAATATTTTCAGCGAAAGCTCCAAGCGGCTGCTTGCGCCAGCAACGCCATTCGAGAAGCCGGCCCCATTCAATTTCGTCGTCAAGAACCCGAACCTGAACGCCGTCAAAAACGGGGATTTTGTGCTGACTATTGAGGTGACCGGTAACAGCCTGCCTGCGGAGGTGTTCTTGGAGACTGCCGACGAGCGCATCCCCATGCAGCCCGAAGACAAGCATTCGTTTCAGTACACCTTTAGAAACCTCACTACTGCGGTGCCCTTCAGGTTTTGGGCGGCAGGCTTCCGGTCTCAACCTTATACCCTGAATGTACTCCAAAAGCCGATACTCAAGGCATTCAAAGTCCAAATTACCTACCCCGCATATACCGGCATGAAAAACGAGGTGCGTACCAGTCTCGGCGACATGACTTTGCCTGTGGGTACGTATGTAGACTGGGGCATGGCCACCGAATTTACCGACAATGCCGCCATCCGCTTTGGCGACGGTGCACCGTCGCCTTTCATGAAGAGCGCTACGCTGTTTGCCGGCCGTTTCCGGTTTATGAACGATACCGCCTATTCGATATTGCTAATGAATCATGCATCAGGCGTCTCCGACAGTTTCAACTACCGTGTGCAAGTGATACCCGACCAATATCCGGTAGTGAGGATACAGCAATTTAAAGACTCCATTACAGGCAAACAAATCCTGATTACGGGTACGGCGGGCGACGACTACGGCATCTCCAAGTTGACTTTTAACTATGAAATCACCGAAAAGGAAAAGAAGGTTGCCGGCAAGAGTATCCCCATTACGTTCATCCCCGGCACCCTCGCCAACTTCCAACAGTACTTCGACATAGGCAGCCTGAGCCTGCTGCCCGGACAAAGCCTGAACTACTATGTGGAGGCCTGGGACAACGACGGCGTGCACGGCAGCAAGGCATCGCGCAGCGAGATGATGAGCTATAGGATGTATGACGCCAAACAGATAGACTCGGCCATCAACGAAAACTCTAGGCAAATCAACTCGGGCATCAGCAATTCGGCAGAAAAGACCAACCAGTTGCAGAGCGAGTATAAGGACCTGCAAACCAAAATGTTGCAAAGTGAAAACATGGATTGGGACCGGCAGCAGAACCTGCAGGAGATGATGAACAAGCAGAATGAGCTGAAAACGCAGCTGGAAAACATCAAACAGCGGTTTGAAGAACAAAAAAAGCAGAGCGAGCAGAAAAACTACAGCGACAATGTGAAGGAAAAACAACAAGACCTGGAAAAGCAGATGGACAATCTGCTGAATAAGGAATTGAAAGAACAGCTGGACAAACTGCGTGAATTGATGCAGAAACTCAACAAAGA
>CAIVHI010000185.1 GCA_903905685.1 uncultured Bacteroidota bacterium
CAGGTGCTGATACCTTTTATTGCCAAAAAGTGCTTCCCCCCCGATGTAGAAAAGGCATTGCTGGCCTATTTGCAAAACCCCGCGGCAAGTACCTGTACCGACCCTCGCCTTTACAAAGCCCTGTACCGCTATGATGATAAAAAGCCCGGCTTCAAACTGGTAGACCAGATGCAGGTGGGGACCATTTTCGAAACCGACGACCATACCGCTTACCAAATTATGGAAAAATTGAGGTCCAGGACAAAATGCAGGCAGTTGAAAACGGGCAAAGTCTACTTGTTTCCGGGAATTATGGAGGTTCGCGAAGTCTCGCCCCCGGTAGGCCCCCAATAGCTACGGTGCACCACGATGGCTGTTTGCCCGTTTTAATGTTACATTTGCCTCCACAATCGCCGATTATGCAATTTCTGGATTTTGAAAAGCCGATAGAGGACCTCTATCACCAAATCGACAAACTCAAAGAAGTATCCGCAAAAAACAAAGTGGATGTTTCCGGCAGCATCCGCGAGCTGGAAGCAGCCATCGAAACCACAAAGCAGAATATCTACCTGAATCTGACCCCTTGGCAACGCGTGCAGTTGAGCCGCCATCCCGAGCGTCCGTATACATTGTTCTATATCGATAAAATATTTTCCAACTTCACCGAGCTTTTTGGCGACCGCCAAGTAAAGGACGACAAAGCCATGGTGGGCGGCATGGCCGAACTTGCCGGAATGCCCGTGATGGTGATGGGCCAACAAAAAGGGGTGAACACCAAAATGCGACAGTTGCGCAACTTTGGCATGGCCAACCCCGAAGGTTACCGCAAGGCATTGAGACTCATGAAGATGGCCGAAAAATTCAACCGCCCGGTAATCACGTTTATCGACACCCCCGGGGCTTTTCCGGGCTTGGAAGCCGAAGAACGCGGCCAAGCCGAGGCCATTGCCCGCAACCTATTCGAGATGGTGAACCTTTCGGTGCCTGTGGTCTGCATCATTATAGGCGAGGGTGCATCGGGTGGCGCATTGGGCATAGGCATAGGCGATAAAGTGGCCATGCTGGCCAACACTTGGTACACGGTTATCTCTCCCGAGAATTGCAGCACCATCCTGTGGCGCAGCTGGAATTATAAGGAAAAGGCTGCCGACCAACTCAAATTGACTTCCCAAGACATGTTGGGATTCGGCTTGGTAGATGACGTGATACCCGAACCTATTGGTGGTGCACACGCCAATCCGGATTTGATGGCGGAGAAACTAAAAGAATACTTGGTTAAAACCATTACGGATTTGACTGCTGTGGATGCTGAAACGCGCATCACTAACCGCATTGACAAGCTGTCGAAAATGGGCTTTTATGACGAGCTGCCCGAAGAGGCCGACGCCAATTAAATTTTCGATAAATTATTGCCCCTACCCGGTTAAACCTTTCCATTCAGGTTTAATCTTAAACATCAAATGAAAATGCACCAAAAGTTCAGTGGTACCGGTGTTGCCCTCGTAACACCATTTGACGAATTTGGGAAAATAGATTTTGAAGCGCTCGAACAGCTGTTCCTGCACGTTGTGAAAGGCGGGGTAGACTACGTGGTGGTACTAGGAACCACTGGCGAGTCTCCGACACTTGGCTTCGATGACAAGCAATCCATCCTTTCTTTCATCATAGACCTCAACGTATCCGTTCAAATACCGATAGTGTTTGGCCTTGGCGGGAACGACACTGCCGACATTATTCATCATTTGCACACCTACGATTTGCACGGCGTCAGTGCGATATTGTCGGTATCGCCATATTACAACAAACCAACCCAAGAAGGGCTTTACGCCCACTATAAGGCTATTGCAGAGGCATCCCGCTTGCCCATCATCCTCTATAATGTTCCCGGGCGCACCGGCAGCAATCTACTCCCCGATACCGTGTGCCGCTTGGCACGAGACTGCCGTAACATTATTGGCGTAAAAGAAGCATCGGGCAACATTGTGCAGTGTATGGAACTGACCCGCATAAAGCCGGCAGATTTTTTGGTGATTTCGGGAGACGACAACTTGGTGTTGCCGCAAATGGCCGTGGGCATGAACGGCATCATTTCGGTTGCGGCCAATGCCTACCCTAAAGAAGTGAGCGAGTTGGTCAACCTCATTTATGCAGGCAAGTACGAGAAAGCATCGAAGCTGTTCTATAAGATGTTGCCGGGCATAGACTTGATGTTTGCCGAGGGAAATCCGTCGGGCATCAAATATTTCATGAGCAAATTGGGGCTATGTAAAAACCTGTTCCGTTTGCCTATTGTGCCCGTAAGTATGGCAACTGCGTCCAAAATCGACGCTTTTATGGAAGAGTTTGCCAAGTGACCTTTAAAGCATCACGACCGGACCGACCCACCCGTGTAGTTTCTCCATTTCTGCAATACTTGTGCAATGTCGTCGGGCAACTCCGAATCGAACTGAACCCATTCTTTGGTGAACGGATGGATAAAACCAAGTTGTTTGGCATGAAGCGCGTGGCGTGGAAGCGTGTCGAAACAGTTGTCTACAAATTGTTTGTACCGGTTGAACACCGTACCCTTCACAATTCGGTCCCCTCCATAAGAAGCGTCGTTGAAGAGTGGATGCCCGATATGCTGCATGTGCACGCGAATCTGGTGGGTTCTGCCGGTTTCCAAACGCAGCTCCAATAAGGTTGCATAGTTGAACCTTTCCAAAACCTTGTAGTGCGTAATGGCCTCCTTGCCATAGTCGCCATCGGGAAAGGCATCCATGACTTTACGAAATCGGAGATTCCGCCCCACGTGGGCGTTTACGGTGCCCTCTTCCCCCTCAAAATCGCCCCACACTAGGGCGAAATACCGTCGGTAAACCGTGTGCTTCTTAAACTGGGCGGCCAAAAAATTCATCGCTTCGGTTGTCTTTGCAAGCAATATCAATCCACTTGTATCTTTATCTATACGGTGAACCAAGCCAACGCGACTCAATGAATCGGGATTGAGCGCAGCTTGCTGAAAATGATAAGCCACGCCATTGATGAGTGTACCCGAATAATTACCGCAACCGGGATGCACCACCATTCCCGGTGGTTTGTTGATTACCAACACATAGTCGTCCTCATAAACGATGTTGAGGGGCATGGATTCGGGTATAACCTCCATACTCTCCGGCTTGCGCGTCTCAAAAAGAACAATTTCATCCAGCGCCTTGATTTTGTAGTTGGACTTGACGCGCTCATTGTTCACCAACACCATCCCCTCATCTATAGCCTGTTGCAACTTGTTTCGTGTGGCACCCTCAACACGGTTCATCAAGAACTTATCGATACGCAGCGGCTCTTGGCGCTTGTCGGTAACAATGCGGACCCTCACCACTGGCTCGCCAGACTCAACTTCCCCCGATTCAGACTCCGGATCTTCATCATCCCAAACTTCTTCGATATCTTGAGGGTTCATCATCTTGCAAAAGTAAGGTAAACAAGGCCCGCGCTAATTTTGGCGTATGGGCTCGGCCGAGCGCATCCACTGCTCCATGATTTTCGGATCGAGCTGGTAATAAGTGCTACGGTATTCTACCGTGTCGTTGTTGATCCAGTAAATAGCCGGGACACCACTCAGTGCCCCGGAATCCAAGCCCGCCTTTATCATGGCATCGAATTCGGGGTTGTGTTTGAAAAACTCGTAAGGCACGTCTGCCGACTGTGTGGCATCGAAAAAGTCCTTTAAGAGCGGTTGCGGTCCGTCGAGCACCATAAACACGGGTATGGCTGGATGCTCATGGTGGATGATTGACAACAGGTGTGCCGCCTTGCGGCAGTGCGGACACGTAAGGCTCATGAAAGATACGATATGCTTACCCTTGCGCAACTCAATTGCCGGAACCGGGGTATCGGGGGCAAACGCATAAAGGGGTTCCAAATTGATGGGCTTGCTCGCCTTAACTGGAGCCGTGCCCGTATACATGGGGTTGATGATGAACGGCAACGAAAATGCCACCAAGGCCAGCAACAAGGCCACATATTCCTGCCGTTTGAACGGCTTGATGGGATATAAAAACCAAAGAAGTGCCGTTACTGCAATCATAATAAGGTTCTTGACGATTGCCGCCAACGGCGTCATGGCTACACTATCGCCGAAGCAACCACAGTTGCCATTGTTGCCCTGCTTGGCCAATACTACCAGCAGGTAGACGATGAAGCATGCCAAAATGGCTACGATGGCCCGGTAGGTAATCTTCCGAAGGAAAATGTGGAATGTGAGAAATAAGGCCAACAGCAACTCAAAGCCTATCATGAGCCGCGCCAAAACGCCCGTTAGGAACAAACTCTTAAATCCAAAATCGAGAAAAGACCATTGGAAATTGTCGAAGGCATTATCGTTGGCATAGAGTTTCATGCCCTTCACCAGCACGCCACACTTGGTATATGCAGAGTAATAAAATACTGCGGCCAATGCAAACATCAGCAGTAAACCTGCGAACCGCGTCAAGTAGAAGCCTATACTTTTGGATATCGAACTGTTGCCAGACATAAATAAATCACCCTTTCACTGCTGCACGGAATGGCGGTCGTCACTCCATTACATAATCAATACAGGTAGCAGGAATCTACGGAGTAGGTATTGTTCTTGTGGTAAACGCCCGAAGCCTCCGTACAAGTGGACTGCGCATTACCCTTGGTGTCGGTGATGTTGTATTCCGAATAAGTACTGCTTGGCAAGCCAGGGGCATTGGTATAATTAATGACGCAATGGCATGTGTAGGTCTTGGTGCATGAACTGAATGCAACCAAAATGGTAATAGCCAACGCCGAAAAAACGGAGAACTTTAATTTCATGAAGTCCTTATTTGGCCATGAAGGTAAGCAGAAACACAATGCCGACAAAATCGGGCTTGTTTGCCATGTAAAGCCGATTCGCGTAGCGGTTTACCATTGTGCAAAGTGCGGCAAGAATAGCCGGCCCTATTGCGCGCCGAGCGACCATTTTGGGCAATTGGCATTTACTTTTTACTTTTATCCGTAGCAACCTCAAACATGGCAACCAAAGGGACAAATAAGCAAGGCACCCCATCTCAGTCAACCCCAGCAGCGAAAAGCCCCTCGGGCAATCGGCAACCTGCCGCCACTGCCCCCGCAACAGTAAATGGTAATGCGGCAAGTGTACCGCTTTCCGATCAGAGGCGATTCTTGTTGTTATTCGCCATAATAGCAATAGCCACCTTTTTTGCGTATTGCAACTCCTTTACCAACGGCTATGTGCTCGACGACGTAATGGTGCTGAAAGACAATAAATACGTCATTCAAGGCATGAGCGCCCTGGCCGACATCTTTTCCACCCCGCACATGCGCGGCTACCTCA
>CAIVHI010000186.1 GCA_903905685.1 uncultured Bacteroidota bacterium
AGTAGCAACAGTAGCAGCAACGAACAATGAAGTAGGTGCTGAAATTGTGTACGAAGACTTTGCCAAAGTAGACCTGCGTGTAGGCACCATTATAGCTGCAGAGAAAGTAGAAAAGGCAGATAAATTGTTAAAATTGGAGATAGACCTCGGCTTTGAAATAAGGACTGTAGTGTCCGGCATTGCTATGCACTACAAGCCCGAAGACATTATTGGGCGGCAGGTGACGCTAGTGGCCAATTTGGCACCCCGCAAGTTGCGCGGCATTGAGAGCAGAGGGATGATATTGATGGCCGAAAACGTGGACGGCAAACTGGTGTTTGCATCGCCGGCAGGCATAGCCGACAATGGCGCGGAAGTGAAATAGGTAAATTCAAAATCAATGCTGCAATGCTTCCATGAAAATTGGAACTTTGCAGTAACTTTATATATTTACGTCCTAATTGGGAGCTATGAAGAAAAGAACAATTTGGTGGCTGGTGGCGATACTGGTGGTGTTCCTCGGTGTTGTGCTGATACTCTGGAAGAAGGGTGGCGATGACGGCATCAAAGTGGCCGTAGAAAAAGCCGGCCTGCATACCCTTACCGAAACCGTGACGGCAAGCGGGAAAATTTACCCCGAAACCGAAGTCAAGATAGCCCCCGAGGTGAGTGGTGAAGTCATCCTACTGAACGTACAAGAAGGAGACAGCGTGAAGAAGGGCGATGTATTGGTGAAAATCAATCCATCCATCTATAACTCCATGGTGAACCAGGCATCGGCATCGGTAGACCAAACCAAGGCCAGCGCCAGCAATGCCACCGAGATGATGGCACAGGCAGAGTCGCAATACCTGCTGTCGCTGAACACCTACAATAGAAATAAGAAACTGTATGCCGACAAGGTGATTTCCGAATTGGAATTTGAGCAGGCCGAGGCCAGCTATAAATCGGCAAAGGCCACTTTCGAAGCATCGAAGGCCAGCACATCGGGCGGCAAATTCGGCATTCGCGTGGCGGAGGCCGGACTGACGCAGGCACAGGAAAACCTTATGAAGACCACCATTATCGCACCTACCTCGGGCATCATATCGGAACTCAACATCAAAAAGGGCGAGCGCGTTGTGGGTACTGCACAAATGGCCGGTACCGAAATGCTGACCATTGCCGACATGACGCGGATTGAAGTGCGCGTAGATGTGAGCGAAACCGATATCCCCAAGGTTAAGATTGGCGACACTACAGTGGTTCAGGCCGATGCATACCGCGACCGCAAATTTTATGGGGTGGTGTCGAAGGTGGGTGTCAGCAGCTCCAAATCGGGCACTACCCAAGGCACCAGCACCGACCAAGTAACCAACTACACGGTGCACATCCTGTTGCTGCCCTCATGCTATGCCGACCTCACGATGGGCAAAAAGGGCAAGGACCGCTTTCCATTCAAGCCCGGCATGTCGGCCTCGGTAGAGATACAAACCAACAAGAAATTAGACGTATTATCTGTGCCGGTAAATGCAGTGACCACACGCGATTGGCCCGATAGCCTCAAGGCAGCCAACAGCCAACTATCGGCTGCCGACAACATCCGTCAAGTTGTATTTGTGTATGATGCCACTACCAAAACAGTTCACCTCAAAGACGTGAAGACGGCTATGCAGGATAACAAGTACATCGAAATCCAGTCTGGCCTCAACAAAGACGAAACCATCATCACCGCCCCTTACGGTGCCATCGCCCGCCTGCTCACCGACAAAATGAAGGTGAACGTGGTAGATAAGGAGAAGCTGTTCGATGCAAAAGGGAAGGAGTAAATTATTAATGAGCGTCAAATAATTCCTCCGACTTAAAACCCGGACTATCAGAGATAACCGCCCCTCAAGGGCGTAAACAGAATTTACCCCCAACCGTCTATTTATCACTTCCAGACATTTCCGTTTGGCGGAATCTATGAGTCCGTCTCGGTGTGCGCCAGTCTCTGACCGGCATTGTTGGCGTGGCATTGAAAAAATCGCTTAATCCCCAATGGTTTATAGTTTGCTTTTTTGCCTTTGAAAAAATTCACCTTGTTTTGGTCGACGACTCCTTCAGGCGCATCCAAAAATCACCTAATTTTGCAATGTGGAAAAGATGGTAATGGCGAAATATCTGGACCTTTTTACGGATTTCGGGTTCAAGAAAATATTCGGCGAAGAGGCCAACAAAAACTTCTTGATCGACTTCCTGAACGCCCTACTTCCGGAGGAGGCTCGAGTGAAGGATTTGACGTTCAAGAACACGGAGCAGCTGCCTGTTACGGTGGACGAACGGAAAGCCATTTACGACATCTACTGCGAGAACGAGCGGGGCGAACGGTTCATCGTGGAACTGCAAAAGGCCAAGCAGAACAACTTCATGGAGCGCACCATCTATTATTCCACGTTTCCCATTAGCCGGCAGGCAAAAGTGGGCGAATGGGATTACGACCTGAAGGCAGTGTACTGCGTCGGCATCCTAGACTTCAAGTTCAGCGACTATGGCGACGCCCCCGAACGCGGCGAGGTGGTGCATACCCACATCCTCAAAAACCAGCACAACAAGGTGGTATACGACAAGCTGACGTACATCTATCTGGAAATGCCCAACTTCAAAAAGACCGAGGGCGAATTGGAAACCCGGCTGGACAAGTGGCTGTATTTCATCAAGAACCTCGAAAGCTTCCAATCCATTCCCAAAATATTCAGCAAGGAGGTCGTTTTTATTGAAGCGATTGAAAAGGCTGAATTAGCTCGAATGAGTGAAGCCGACCTCGCCCGCTACAATGAGACATTGAAAGCCTATCGCGACCAATACAGCAAAATAACCACCGCCAAAGATGTAGGAGTGAAGGAAGGCATAGAAATTGGCGAAGCCAACAAGGAGCGGTATGCTGCGGAAATGGTTGCCTTAAAGGCTATGGAGCAGAAAACGGCATTTGCAAAAAAATGCTTGGCAAAAGGACTGACCGTTGAGGAAACCGCCGAACTCACCGGCCTTACCGAGGCGGAAATCGGGAACATCCAGGCTTAAGCGTACGGTTTGACCCCATCCAAAAATCACCTAATTTTGCAATGTGGAAAAGATGGTAATGGCGAAATATCTGGACCTTTTTACGGATTTCGGGTTCAAGAAAATATTCGGCGA
>CAIVHI010000187.1 GCA_903905685.1 uncultured Bacteroidota bacterium
CACCTTCGACAAATGATAGTGGTTCGGAAAATGTTCCTGACAAGCATCGCGAAAGCCAACATAGACAATGTTTATATCATCCATAAACCTACCTTCAAGGTATTGCAACATTCGTTTCACGGCTTTGCCACCAGGACCGGGTTCGGGCAAACGAATGGAAACGTAAAGTCGGGGCTTCGCGTCAAAGATGTCGCGACGTGCAGCAAACCTCATTGCAAGTGACGGGCCTCATCAAAAAATCAACCATTAGTATACGGCGTTGGTACGGACACCTCAACGTTGCAGCAACACCCTACGCACCCGGCAATCATTGTCGGTGGTAAGTTTCACAAAATAGAGCCCGTTTGGCACATCGGCATCCAGCCTGATGGCGGCAGCCACTTTTCCACCAGCAACAGGAACCAATTGGCGCAACATCGTCTTGCCCACCCCGTCTACAACTTCTAGTTGTGCAGCAATGCCCGCGATGCCCGCATTCACCACCACGTAGAAAACACCTGAAGTTGGGTTGGGCTCAATGGTAAAGCCACCCAAAACAGTGTTCGCTGCGTCAATTCCCAACGGAGCCACGGTAACCCTCAACCAGTTGAAACCCTGTATACCTTGACAAGGTGTGCCCGAGCCTGTGGTAACTATACAGCTAACGGAGTCGAAATTATGTAGACTATTGGTTATGAAGTCTCGGGCAGTAGCGCCAGGCACAATAACGCCGTTCACAAACCATTGATACGATGGGTCGTATCCTGCACGAATGGCATTCGCCGTAAACGTGTCATTCTGTCCGTTGGCTACCAGTTGGCCGGGCACTGCCGATATGGTAACATCCAAAACGGTATCTACAACTATGGTGGTATACTTGCTTACTGTATCGCTTGGCACTGGGCAAGGGTAATTTGAAACCATAGTACAGGCCACCGAGTCGCCTGTATGGGGCATGAAGGTATAGTTGCCACCGGTCGCGGTAATGGGGCTACCGTTTAGGGTCCAGTAAAATGTCGGGTCACTTCCTCCGTAGTTTGCAGTGGTTGATATCGTTGCCGTGTTACCCTCGCAAATTGCGCCTCCGCCTGCCAAAGTAAGGGTTGGAGTGGCAAATGGGAGTACCCTGAGTGTATCGGCGAAGATGGCCGGATTTGGTGAGGCACAAGGCAAATCTACTGTAACTGTACAGGTAATGACGTCTCCGTAGGTTGGCACACAGGTAAACGTTGTGGTATTGGTGGCCACCAACGCCAAATTGTAGGTCCACTCAATCAAGGGTGTAACGCCGGTATCTACCAACGACAGCACGTAGGTAACCGGCACGCCCGCACAAGAAGTATCGCCATGAATGGAATTGATTTTCACGCCGGGAGTGTTCTTAATCACCGCCATTACCAAGCCGTTACTCGAGTTGGGGCTTGGCGATGCACAAACGGTATCCGCAATCAAAATACATTTCACGATATCGCCATTATGGGACGAATCATACGTGAATGTGCTGCCCGTACCAACGGGAACACCATTTACCTCCCACGTCAAAATGGGCGATGCCCCCCCATTGGTAGTGTAGGCGTTGAAATTAACAGGAGTGCCATAGCATTGAACGGTATTCGGGGTGTCGACAATAAATATCGAATTGGGAACAGACAAATTGATTCTATAGGGCACTTGGTTTACACAATCGGCCGGAGAGGTATAAGTCAATGTATCCAACCCCGAATGAACCCCGATGACATTGCCAACAGTTGCACCACCAGCGGCCACTGTAGCTACCGACGGGTTAGAGCTAACCCAAGTACCGCCACCGGGCGTAACGTTCAAGGTGGTTAAAGCGGCCGTACAGCCCGAATCGGTACCTGTGATGGAAGGTATGGGATTGACGGTAACCACGAGTTGGCTGGTGCAGCCATCGCCAAGCGCATAACGAACGGTATCTATTCCTTCAGCCGTACCCACCCCACTTCCCGATGTACCGATGGTCATGCCGGACCCCAATAATGACCATGTGCCGCCCGAAACGGAATTGGAGTAACTGTACGATTGCCCTACACAAAGCTGTTGAGCGCCCGAAATATTGCCGGGAGCGGCATTAACGGTTACGGTATGAAAGGCAATACAACCGCCCGACAAGCCATAAGTAACCGTAACCACTCCGGAGGTTAGACCGGTTAGCAGCCCACCTGTCGCGTTGATATCGGCCGCCGACGTCCCGGAAATGGACCATGTACCACCGGTGGTGGAGTCGGTCAACCCGATTGATGAACCAGCGCAAACCGTTGAAGGCCCTGAAATGGGCCTTACCGATGGCACTACATGGAAGACAATATCTGCACTACAACCCGATACGGGGTCTGTGTAGAAGATGTAAGTGCTGCCTGTGTCTACCCCAACAGTAGTGCCCCCCGAGTTGATTGTGGCAACCCCGGTGTTGGTGGAGCTCCAAGTGCCCCCGCTCAACGTGGAGCCCAGCGTGACCGAACTCCCCTCACATAGAGAATCGGGACCGGTGATGGACGCATTGAAAGCACTCACATTGATGGTGAAACCCAATTCGCTCTGCCCATTAACCGGGCAGGCATTATCCACGAATTTCATGTAAAACGGATAGCTTCCGGGGGTAACACCCGCCGTATTACAGGAAATTGTTACATTGGGAGCATTGGTACTATCGCCCACAATGTGTACTGTGGCCCACGACGGCAACCCTATTGCAGTTACAAATATGAGATTTGTGGGGTCGGATTCCCTTGGATTGATTTGGAAAGAACACAATGTATTTTGACATACCGTAAAAACCGAGCTATCGCTTCCTCCAATTGTTCCATCTATGGCCCCGGATATGGTCGCAGTCGGAGGCGTAATAGTGCATGGTAATACTTCGAAGTTCATTTCGCGCTGACTTGAACCAACGAAAACACCATGATGGTACTCCGAGATATTATAGACCACCAAGGAACGCTGCTGGACTATCGGATTGAAATTGATTTGCCCGGTATTGGAATTAAACGAAAAAGTTCCCGGATTTACAGACAAGGGGCTGGTGGCACTGTATCCGGCCAAATAAGTAACCGTGGGATAACCCGACGCCGTGGTTGGACAATTGTTGTTACCTGCTGTGCCGGGTATCAAGGCAAAAACCAAACTGTCGCCATCAGGATCCACAGCAATGGGATTGTAGGTGTCATTGTTGTTCAAACAGAAAATGACATCGGGTTCCTGTCCCAAATTCGGATTGGAATTGTCATACATCGTATTGTCCAGCGAATCTTCGATTTGGGTGAACGTTATGGGAGAGTTCGGAATATTGGTAATCGCCTTCGCGCGGCCCGCATACGAATTGCCCATATCGCCCGAGAACACGAACCGCCATGTGTGGGAGGCGTACGGAAGTGTGTAGGTCGCAGAAAACGTGAATTTCTCGATGCCCTGAATGGAACTTGATGGATTAGTACAGGTAGTGTTATTTGAATCGGCCGGACACATGATTATCTTGGCGATGTTGAAGACCGAATCCGATGAAGGTATAGGATAAAGGGTAATGCAGTCGACATTTGTTGTACCATCGAACAAACTCACCAAGGGAGTCGAGCCGAATAAATTTCCGAAAGTGGTGGACGAGCAATCGCCATAAACGGCGCATATGATTTGGTAAGTATTTCCAGAAATATGCGTATATTTCATATCCATACCCAAGATGTGGGTGGCTCGGACGCTGGAAGTGAATATCGACAATGCGAATATTAAGGCAACTGTTTGGCGCAAGAAAAACTTTCCCATAGAATAATCGTTGACATCACGCTGTGCACCCCAATGCTCAAAATCATCACAGGGTCGGCAACCCGACGTTTGCGCAAAGTTAGATATTTAATAAACACAGTGGGCTGAATTGCATGAAGTTAACGTGCAATAAAGACGGGAACTTCGGTCAAATGCTTTACGGCATCCGCCGTCTCACCCAAAATAAAGTCCATGGCCTTTTTGTGGCCATGGCTACCTATAATAAGCAAATCGGCTCCGGTCTCGTTTACAATCCTCGAGATTTCTGAAGTCCTAGTGCGGTAGCCAAGTTCCCCTCTTGCACGGCAGCCCAAGGCTTCGAGCATGCCCACATATTTATCCAGTTGTACTTGGTCCTTACGGGTCTCATAGTCGGCCGCCTCACTGCCCATCATGCGGGCCGACACACTTTCCGTGACGTGAATCAAGATATACTCCGTATCAATACCCCGAAACCGCAAAGCAAACTGCAGCACCTTTTCATCGTGATGACTGAAATCGAGCGCAAGCGCTATTTTGCGGAATGCCGCACCCTCATGGGGCTCCAACTGGAACTCGGGAAGAACGTTGTGGATACCCTCGTGCTCCAACTTGTGCCGCAACCTAATGGGGTAAACGGTAGTATAGGCCAACAGCACCAAGATGCCCGCTGCACCGGTACATATGGCCAGGCGCGCAACTACCCCACCGCCCGCGTACCAATCGGCCCCGGCATCTACCAGCAGCTTGCCATTCAGCACAAGAATTACGGCGGCTATCACCCACGCTGCCACCTTCGTGGGCGTGGAAATAACGAAATTCCGCATTTTGATGCGGTCGGAGGTAAAGTGTATGAGGGGTATGACCGCAAATGCCAACTGCATGCTGAGCAGCACTTGACTAAAAACCAATAACTGTTCCACAGCCCCGGTGGCCCCACCCGACAACCAAATGACCAGCAAAGCCGGCACTATGGCCAATAGACGAGTGAGTAATCGCCGAATGACTGGATTGATTCTCAGCCTCAAATAACCTTCCATCACAATTTGACCAGCCATGGTGCCCGTGATAGTGGAGCTTTGCCCGGCCGCAATGAGTGCCACTGCGAACAATACCGAAGCCCACTTGGTGCCCATGAGAGGCGCCAAAAGCTGATGGGCGTCCTCAAGCGACGCAACCGTTCTGTTGCCTGTGCCGAAAAAAACAGTGCCGGCCAAAATGAGGATGGCCGCGTTCACGAAGAAGGCTATGTTGAGGGCAATGGTGCTGTCCCAAGCGTTATACCTGATGGCCTTCCGAATGGAGTCATCGTCGGAGCCTATTTTGCGGGTCTGCACCAATGCCGAATGCAGATAGAGGTTGTGTGGCATTACCGTGGCCCCAATGATGCCGATGGCGATATACAATGCACCTGGCCCTTTCAGTACGGGAATAAAACCCAAGCCTACCTGCCCAAAGTCGGGTTTCGCAAAAAAGAGCTCCACCAAAAAACAACCGCCAATCACTGCAATCAGTCCCACAATGAAAGCTTCCAATTTGCGGATGCCCAGGTTTTGAAGGTACAGTAGCAATACGGTATCTAGCAGTGTTATTACGACACCCCATAGCAACGGGATGCCCAAAAGCAGGTGCAACCCAATGGCCATACCGAGTACCTCAGCCAGGTCGCAGGCGGCAATGGCCAATTCGGCAAGTAGATACAATATGAAGTTTACGGCGGGGGGGTAAATTTCCCGACTGCATTGAGCCAAGTCTTTACCCCGGACGATGCCCAAACGGGAG
>CAIVHI010000188.1 GCA_903905685.1 uncultured Bacteroidota bacterium
AGGTGTAAATTGGTACTTGCCGATGCGGGAACTGCCTCTACACGCGTTTTTCTCTACACTACAAAGAGCAAGTACCTATGTAACGAACCTGTATCGGTGAAGGGGATGCATATACGCACGCACGGTACAGACCCAACCGGCCGGCCTGTGGCTTGCGCTGTGGTGCGGTATAGATATGGTATTCGCGTTTATGCCCCGGAAACCGTTCTTCAAAAAATCGTGAATACCGACAAAGACGGTAGGTTTGGCATTGATTTCAGGCCACGGGCAGATATAGACGACGACAGTGCTTGCTTTGTTTATGACCGTTATGTAGTGAAGGCCGGCTATGGTAGTGCGGCGGAGAATACGGATACTGCCATTCTGGAGGTAATGGCAGCCAAATCTTCTATCAGAATATTCGACGACCTTGCTGCCGGAGCCGTCCTTGGGGGCGGTAATCTGTTGAAATTCAAAGCTGTCGACTTGGAAGGCAATGTAGAACGCGTGCCAATCAGATTACGGTTCGGAAGGTTGGGAGTGATAAAGCCTGTTAGGCCGAGGCTCTGGAAACGACCGGACTATTGCACCGTGGATTCTACTAAGTTTAAAGAATTGTTTCCGAACGACGAGTATGGAAACGAATCGAATCCGCTGCTAGCGCCGATTGACGAAGTTGCTCTCGATACCGTTGTGAACTGTGATTCGATGGGTGAGGCCCTCCTTCCTGTTGATAGACTAGGTGATGCGGGGGAGTATCGGGTAGAATTGTCGGGCTACGGAACAAACAAAGACACCTTCAGGATGCTACGGTTGCTGGTGGTTCGTAATGTGGCCGACACCGCCTTGCCGGCCGTTGCATCTCGGTTTGAACCCGGTGCCATCCTACTCGAAAACACCATTAAATTGACCGGCCCTAAGGGCCTTGATACGGCATTTGTGGAAGTGTCGCTACAAGAGGGACGGGCAACGAAGGTCTTGGATGCCAAATTGATGGCTTCGCAGTTGTCGGTACTGGACGTGCAGCGATATAATTTGACTCAGAACAAGATGCCGCAGTGGGTTATGGTGAAAGACAATCGTTTCTATACGGGCAAAATAGGCATAGCGGTCCCGGCTCAAAATAAGAAGCCCAATCGGTATTGGGCTTCGGCAGGCCTGGCCGATACCGTGTTTTGTGGCGATAGTTTGGGTATTGCTACAGGCGGTAGTAGGGAAAAGCTGAAAGCTACGCCCTTGCTTTATACCGAGGGCACAAAGCGTTCCGGGCATTTTGCGGGAGAACGTGCCGACGGCACACGAGACGAATGGAAAGTTGACGGAGGGCTTCGCGAAAGTTTGCTGCTTTTGGGTAGCCGCAGGCAATCTATGCGGTTTCCGATCAAGGAATATGAAAAAATACTGTATGTAGATACCTTTGTATTTCGTCCGGCGGCCTACATTCGGAAGGATTTACACAGCAGGAATGTGAACTTCCGGGGGAGGGCAACTCACAATGTGAAAGATATGGGCGGGTTACACACCGATCGCTACGAGCTTAACGACGATGAAGTGGAAGCTCATTTTTTTGAGCCGGCTCCTGGACAAGAAACCGCAGAAGGGCTTGCATCTCGCTATGCCGGATCCTATGCCATATCGAACATCGTTGCGGGAGGCAGTTTGGCTACTAAGTTAAATATTGACAGTGGCGGTATCCAACACTTGTTGTTTTGTGCGCCTACAATGAAGGGTAGGCTGGGGACCAAGCTTTATGCATGGGGTGCCAATGGCATATTGGACTCGTTGGAGCAGCAAATTACAACGCTGAGACACCTCGAGTTGGGTGCCAACCCACCAGCCTTCCTTAGCCAAGGGGATACTTTGAAGCTCGCGATTACGGCAATTTGTAATGGGTTGTGCCCCAACGAATTGAAGATTAACTACACAGTTACGAATGAAGACTTGTTGGGACGCAAGGAAACTTTGACGGATTCTCAAAGTGTGGCTGCACCTGCACCCTTTGGGGAAGGTCGCAAGTTTGTCGCCAATTTGGCGCCTGTTCGCGTTGGAGCGGCAGACTGCCGCGTGCAGATCTCCATAGCTGCGTCCTGCGGAGCCTATACGGATTCCCTATCCCTAATAATTCCCATAGTTCGGCGTGACGATACCGATGTGGTTGCCATAACGGGCCAACGGGCGCCCGGGAATGAGGTGAAGTTGCCAATGAGGCTTGGTGATAAAAATTTGTGCAAAATCGAGTTTGCTTCCAACCCAATACTGTTGTTGGCATCCAATTATGTTGCCGGCGGCACCTTGAGTCAGGTCGTCTCTACCGACCTCATAGATGAATATGCGGCCAACGCTTTTTTGATGAAAATGGCCGAGGGGCAAGATGGGGCCAATCCGTTCTTTCCCAATGTGGCGCGGGAGCAGGACACGGCGGACGATGTGCAGCCCAAAATCAATACCTTTCGTCTCCATGCCCACTTGGGCCGGTATAGCGAGCTCGCCCGCTACGTTCAACAGGACAGGTTGAATGTAGTTCAAAAAAAATTGGTGGCTTCCATTCAGGAGATTCGGTTTGCCGAAGGTGCATTCCCTTGGCTGGACGGCATGCAGCCCGACCGCGAGGTTACGCAAAATGCCCTCATCGCTTTAGGCCGCCTGCAAAATGCTGTGCCCAACGCTCTAGACCCGCTGGATTCGGTAGTTGCCGCAGCATTTGAGTATCTCGACAACGACATTTTGTTCAATTACGACATTGCTGTGAATGCGAAAGCCGATTTTTCGAAGTGCCAGATATCCGAGGAAGAAATTGCATACCTCTATGCGGGAACTTACTTTCCCCTTAGGTTGTTGCCCCCCAAGTTGCGCCAAGTGTATCCCATACTCATGGCCCAGGCCGAAAAGCACTACCGGAATTTCTCCGCCGCCAACCGTATCCGAATAGCGGAATTGGCAGCATCGGGTGGAGACTCGGCTGTTGCGAAGAAGTTGCTGGAATGGGTGTGCAATGAATATTTTTTGATCAAAGAAGGCACGGGCGTGCGCGCGGCACCCCCTCTCCGGGCCGCCACTATAGCCACCAAGGTGGAATTATTGGAATGCCTGGTGAAAATGACCAACGATTCGGAGCGAGTGCACTTCTTGGCTGCCGACATACTGCGCGCGTTATGCTCACGTCCCAAACCCAAGCCACGAGAATTTGCCATGGCTGTATATACCGCCTATTTGTGTCCGGATGCTGCGGCCACGGTTGCCACGTTGCCCGAGTTCGAATATGGACAACAACATTTTGCAGTGCCTCGTACCGGGAAACATCATCGGTCTCTTGGTATGTACTCGTTGGACTGCACTGCGGACTCCTTCGCTAATGGGGCGGACTCTATTTTGGCATACCTCGGCAGTTCCGGACCCTCCGCGATATATGCATACTATCGGGGCGACCATAAAGTAACGGCCTCACCAGCGGGCCTGCCCGGTGACAGTCATTTTGTCCTATCGAAAAAATTGCTGCGGGCAGCAGGAAAAAATAAAACCGATGGGCCGAATCGAGAGCTTGCCGATAACGCTACCATAGCATTGGGTACCCCCATGACCGTGAGATTGGAACTGACGATAGACCGAGATACCGACTACTTGGAGCTAAGCGACCCATTGGCTCCTTTTATGGTGCCCCTACAAGTGTTTGAAGGTATGAAGACCGTGCAAGGAGTGGACTATTACCAAGTGGAAGACCACCGTGGGGCGAGCTTTTACATCAATCATGCCGTAAAAGGGAAGTATGTGTTTGAATATACCGTTGTTGCGGGCCATTGCGGCCGGTATAGCGTGGGCGAATGCCAACTCTATTGCAACGGTACCCTTGAAGAAAAAGGCATTCCTGACGCTAAGAATATTAGGGTAGATGAACGCAAGCCATAGGGGTGGCAACGCCTACTATAGAGGCAAAACTTGTTCCGGCCCATGGCAGCCTTCCAAGGCAGGGTGTTTAACGTTTAAAAGCAATTGAGGCTTCCATCGTTTCTGGTCACGAAGTGCGCCGGGGCAGTGCAAAGTTTTGTTGAGCATCCGGCCGGCAGCGAGTGCCGGGTCTGAAGTCTGTAGATGCCTGACTTTTTTTTAATTCGAATTAGCGGATGTTCACATAATTCTCCACCGGCAACCGCTTGGCTATCGATTTGGCAAGCGTCATTTCGTCGGCATATTCCAAGTCTCCACCAAAAGAGATGCCGCGCGCAATGGTCGTGATGGTGACGGGAATGTCTTTCAGCAATTTCGAGATGTAGAAGACTGTGGTGTCGCCCTCAATCGTGGGGCTGATGGCCATGATGATTTCGGTGATGCCGCTATTGCGGATGCGGTCGGCGAGGTCGGTAAGGTTGAGTTGTTCTGGACCTATGCCGTCGAGCGGGGAGAGGATGCCTCCCAGCACATGGTATCTTCCACTGTAGTGCTTGGTGTTTTCTATGGCTATCACGTCCCTAATGCTCTCTACAATGCAAAGTTGCTGCCGGTTGCGGCCGGGATTGGCGCAAATGGCGCACACCTCGCCGTCTGAAATATTGTGGCACTCCACGCAAAACCTGATTTCCCGGCGCATCTTAGTCATTGTGTTCGCCAAGTCGTCCACGCGGGAGGGTTCGGTTTTCAGCAGGAACAGTACGAGTCGTAAGGCCGTTTTCTGGCCTATGCCCGGCAGTCGTGAAAACTCGCGCACTGCATCTTCAATGAGCTTCGAAGAAAATTCCATGAGTGGGGTAGAAAGCTGAAGTGGTTGGTTGTTATGGGTTGATGCTGCAAAAATCCGACAAAAAAGCCAACTCGCGCAATGCTAGCCCAAATCGAATGCAATACCAGCGAGTGTAAAATTAGAAATGATGTTTGCCGTCCTATGCGACTGTTAATTGAATGGAAACCCGGTAGCTCGGCATACTTCACACCAATATACACGCGTTAGCCTTTTTTCCGGAATTACTTTTTACTTTTGACACTAAACCTTCAAGGGAAGGCAAAATTCGTTATATGCAATTTGATTTGAAAAAGTTCAAGTGGGACATCCTCATCGTGGTGCTGTTTGCCGCCGTGTCGCTCATGTATTGCTATCCGCAACTTAGTGGCAAAAAACTCTCCCAACACGATAACCTTTCCTGGCAGGGCATGTCGCGCGAGGCTATGGCCTACCACGACTCCACCGGCAAGGACGTGATGTGGTCCAACAGCATGTTTGGCGGTATGCCCACTTTTGCCACTTATGTAGGTGCCGCCACCACCAATCTGGTGGGGTACGTGCAGGCGTTTCTGGAAGTAGTGGGCAAACCGGCCTATTTTTTCTTCATCGCCATGGTTTGTTTCTATCTTTTGGCGCGCGTGCTCAAGCTGGATAGGTGGGTGGGCATATTGGGTGCTCTGGCCTATGCGTTCGCGTCCTATAATGCCATCATTATAGGTGTGGGGCATGATACGAAGATGCTTACCATGGCCTACCTCCCTGCCGCCATTGCAGGCATGTTGCTCATTTTCGATACCCAATGGATTAGAGGCGCCGCACTCACGTCGGTCGTCTTCTGCCTCATTTTTGCCAACAACCACTTTCAAGTCATTTACTATTCCATGATCATGTTCTTCTGCTTCGGTGTAGGCATGTTGGTACGTGCCATTCGTACGGGGCAATTGAAGAACTTTTTCATATCTGCCGTTATTGCGGGTGCTTCCGTAGGCTTGGGGTTGGCACCTTGCGCATCGTCGTTCATGTCCATCAAGGAATACTCCAAAGCCACCATGCGTGGCGGTGAAAGCGAACTCTCCGGCCACGACCAAAAGGCCAATGGCGGGCTGGACAAAGACTATGCGTTCCGCTGGAGCAATGGTATTGGGGAGACTTTTTGCCTCATGATTCCTTACCTATACGGTGGGTCGTCTATGGAGCCTGCCGAATTGGCACCCAAAACCAGCGCATTGGTTGGTCCGTCGGCCGAGCAACTGCCGCTGTACTGGGGGCCTCAGCCCTTTTTGGGCGGCCCTGTATTTTTCGGGGCCATCGTTTGCTACCTGTTTATCCTTGGTTTGTTTGTGGTGAAGAGTCCACACAAGTACTGGATTTTGGCTGCGTCCCTCATTTGTATTGTCATGTCTTGGGGCAGCAATTTCAGCGGGTTCAACTACTTCCTGTTCGACCATCTGCCGTTCCTCAACAAGTTCCGCACACCGTCTATGGTGCTCGTCATCCCACAAATGCTTTTCCCGCTGCTCGGCATGTTGGCTGTGCAGGAGGTGCTTGCAGGCACCACATCGAAGCCGGAATTATTGAAGAAACTGAAGTCTGCAACCATGGTTGCTGCCGGCATTTGCGCTGTAGTAGGACTGGGAAGTAGCGCGTTTTTCAACTTCACGGGTCCCGAAGACGGCCGTTATCAGGCTGAATTGGTAAATGCCCTCAAAGACGACCGCTCCTCTTTGGCTATGATGAGCGCATTGAAGAGCATGGCATTGATACTGCTGGCGTTCGGTCTGATGTGGATGTTCCTGAAAGACAAGTTGAAAGCCATGTATGCCGGCATTGCACTCATCGTGTTGGTGTTGGTCGATTTGCTGCCCGTGGCACATGCCTACCTGAGCGAGAAAAACTATCAAGACCCTGCGGAATACGCATCGGCGTTCGAGCCCCGCGAAGTGGACAAAATGATATTGAAGGACCCCGACCCCTACTACCGCGTTTTGGATTTGAGCCGGGATACCTATAACGATGCCATTCAGGCGTACTTCCACAAGTGTATTGGCGGCTACCACCCCGCAAAAATGGAGGTTTATCAAGATTTGATTGACCACCACTTGGGCCGCAAGGGCTATAATTCCCAAGTGCTCAATATGCTGAATACCAAGTACATCATTGTAGGTGGGCAGAAGAGTGCCCCCCACGTCATCCCCAACCGCAATGCCAACGGCAATGCCTGGTTTGTGGACGAGGTGAAATGGGCCAACACTGCCGACGAAGAAATGGATGGCATGAATGCCCCCTCCATCGGCGATACCGCTGTGGTTGCCAATGCGTTCGATAGCCGCAGAACGGCCATCATACGCAATACCTTCAAGGGCGACTTCGGCAACTACGCCTTTGGCCGGGACAGTGCCGCAACCGTGAAACTGGCCCGCTACGGCTTGGACGACATCTACTTCACATCCGACAACAGCAAGGACGGCCTTGCCGTATTCTCCGACATTTACTACCAACCGGGATGGAAGGCGCTGGTGGACGGCAAAGAAACGCCCATCTACAAGGTGGACTATGTATTGCGCTCCATCAAGGTGCCGGCCGGCAAACACAATATCGAATTCCACTTCAAGCCGGATAGCTTCTATCGTGGTCAGGCTGTGTCGCTGGTGAGCAGTATATTGGTTTTGGGGCTGTGTATAGCGGCATTTCTACCTATTGGCGCCAAAAAGAAGGAAGGCGGAAGCGGCGGTGCATAGGCCATTCCGCCAACCCAAAACCGGGCAACTATGAGCCAAGGCCTCCGTAAATTGTTGGGCATGCGCGCCGAAATGGGGTGGGGGTTCTATCTCACCGATTTCCTGTTTCGCAGACTATTGCGCCAGAATGCCGCAGTGCCTTGGGCGGTACACCACACGGCCACCATACATTGCCCACAAAACCTGACCAAGGGTGTGGGCACGTTTCCGGGCGACTCGCCTGGGGTGTATATCAATGCGTTGAACGGAGTGCACATCGGCGATTATACCAACTTGGGTCCCAACGTGGGCATCGTATCTGCCAATCACGACTTCTTCGACAACGACCAACACGCCAAAGCGGCACCAGTGGTGATAGGGCGGTTTTGCTGGTTCGGGATGGGTGCGGTAGTACTGCCCGAGGTGGAATTGGGCGATTTTACGATAGTGGGTGCAGGTGCCGTGGTCACCAAGAGTTTTCCCGATGGCTATTGCGTATTGGCCGGCAATCCTGCCAAAATCATCAAACACCTCGACAAGGAAAAGTGCGATGCTGCTGCGGCTACCAAAAAGTAATGTGTTCTTTGGGAACACGTTGATGATATTTTTTGCACGGGCGTTCCCGTCGGTGGCCAACTTGTTGGTCATCATCGGGTTCTCACATGTGCTCCCAAAGGATGCCTATGGCAGTTACTCCCGGTTTTGGATCCACCTCAACCTTATCCTGCCCGTCATCACCTTCGGCCTGCACCTCGTCACGGTTACCTATACCCCCGAGACGCTGGCTGCGGTTTCTAAGTCTATCAAGCGGGTGCATCTATTGGGCTATGCAGCGTGGGCGTGCACGTTCGGTTTGCTGTTTGCGGCCTTGCAGATGCACACCACCTGTACCAACTTCGCTATACCGTTGGCATTCATCCTGATTTATGCAGTCGCAGCCATAGCCGAATACGTGCTCACCGCTTTTAAGAATTTCACGGGCATCTTGGCCACCAACCTATTCTATTCGGTGGTATTTGTGGCCATTCACCTGTGGGTCTATAAAAGCAATGCTCCTACCAGTTTGATATTCAGCCTGTTGCTACCGCTGATTGCCATCAAGGCCGCCATTTACCTCATTATGGTGTCTCGTGGACTACGGGAGGCGCAAGGGGAGGCATTCTCGGCCGAAGTGGCCCGGCGGATGCGCCACTTGTGGCTACACTTGGGCGTGTACGACGTGTCTCAGAACATCTTTGCTTGGGTCGATAAGTTTGCGGTGTCGCTCTTGCTACCTCCGGCCCTTACGGCCATTTATTTCAATGGTACTCAAAATATACCGTTTCTGCCACTGCTGCTCAGTGCCGCCGGCAATGCCGTTTTGATTCAGACTGCAACCACATCGGCCACCGACGACCGCCGCCAGGCGGCCGACCTCATGGTGCTGTCGGGTAAGATGTTGGCCTGCATCGTGTTCCCGCTTTTCTTCTTTTTTGAGTGCTACAGGGCCGAATTCATGGTGGCGGTGTTTTCCGACAAGTATGTGGAATCCATACCGTTGTTCGCCATTAGCTTGCTCATCCTGCCGCTGCGCGCCTACAGTTTCACCACATTGCTGCAAAAGTTTCACCGGGGAGACCTCATCAATGCCGGCGGGCTGATGGATTTGGCCATTGCCTGCCTGCTTATGTATCCGTTGTATCATTGGTTCGGCACGTTGGGGATGGCTGCGGCATTCGTGGTGTCCACCTACCTGCAAGCGGGGTTTTACCTGTTCTATTCCGTAAAGGCGGTTGGGCTGCCGGTGGGTAGGGTGTTCCCCCTGCGCGATTGGGTGCTGAAGTTGGTGCTTTTCGGCGGGGTGTTCTTTCTTGTTAAATATTTCACCGCGCCACTATTGTCGAATTGGGGCAATATTTTTGCAGGTGCAACACTGATGGTTGCATTGGTTGGCTCGTCGCTCGTGAGGGAGATGAACCGTCATAAACAGCAGCAACCCTGATACCCCCCCACTATGTCACGCACCTACCACCGCCACCACGCCAAGAATATCGACAATACCGGCTTTGGCCCCAACAGTACGGTAGAGGGCGGCCGGCTCATCAATCCCGATGGTACGGCCAACCTCAAAAAGGTTGGCATTCCGTTTTGGGACCGCATCAGCCTGTATCACACACTGTTGCGTATGAAGCGCAGCCACTTTTTGGCAGTCATCTTCTTCTTTTACACGGGCGTTAATTTCGTTTTTGCCGTTTTATACCTCACTGTAGGCGTGCAAAACTTGGGTATAGAAATGGGTAGATCGG
>CAIVHI010000189.1 GCA_903905685.1 uncultured Bacteroidota bacterium
ACACTGCCGATGTATGGCTATCTCGGGTGGTTGATGCCCATTGTGGGCGTACTGAAGCCCAACGGCATTTCTACACTTGCCCAATTGGGGCAGGCCATGATTGCGCTGGCCTGCAATGGCTATTCCAAAAAGGTGGTGGAGGTGGCCGACATCAAGCTGCTGGCTGCGAGTGTGCAAAATGGTTAAACGCCCATCGCATCCAGTCCCTGTAAAATGACCGTACATGCCTTCCGGATGTCGTCGAGGCCGATGGTCAACGGCGGGGCGATTCTGACACAGTCGGGCGCAAACAGGAACCAGTCGGTAAACACTCCGTTGGCTGTACAGTGCTTGATGAGGCGCATGACTGCCGCAGGTGATTCAAGCCTTACAGCAATCAACAGTCCGAAACTCCTGATTTCCAGTATTTTGGGATGTATGAGCAGCTTGTGGAATTCCTGATTCCTTTGGGCAATGCCGTCCATGAGTTGCTCGTTCAGCAGTACTTCGAATGCGGCCATGCCTGCGGCGCAACATACGGGGTGCCCGCCAAACGTGGTGATGTGCCCCAATACAGGGGTGTGCGTCAGCTCCCACATCAGTTCCCGGGAGGCCACGAAGGCTCCCATCGGCATGCCCCCGCCAAGGGCTTTGCCCATCAGCAAGATGTGGGGCACAACGCCAAAGTGCTCGAAGCCCCAAAGTTTTCCCGTTCGGCCAAAACCACACTGTATTTCGTCTAGCACCAGCAGCGCGCCGGTGTCGGTGCAACGCTGCCGCAGTTGTTGAAGCCAATTGTTGGTGGGTGCCACAACGCCGGCTTCCCCCTGAATGGTTTCCACCACAACGCAGGCGGTGTCGGCATCAATAGCTTCAATTAAGGCATCCGAGTTGAAATCGTAGTGGCGCACGCCGGGCATCAACGGCCTGAAGGCGTTGCGCCAGTATTCGTCGCCCATCAAGGCCAATGCGCCCGATGTGCTGCCGTGGTAGCTGTTGTTGCAACAAATGATGTTGGACCGGCCGGTTGCGCGCTTGGCCAGCTTCAGCGCGCCTTCGGTGGCCTCGCTGCCCGAGTTAGTGAAATAGACGGAGTCTAACCCCGCCGGCAAGTGGGCGCACAGTCTTTCGGCATAGCGCACCTGCGGACTCAGTACCAGTTCGCCATACACCATGACGTGCAGGTATTTTTCGGCTTGGTCCTTAATGGCTTGTACCACGGCGGGATGGCTATGACCTATGTTGCACACGCTGATGCCGCCTATAAGGTCTATAAATTGGGTGCCGTCGGCACCGTAGAGGTAGTTCCCCTTGGCCCGCGCTATCTCCAAGGCCATCGGCTCGGGGGAAGTTTGGGCCACGTGCCTCAGGAAAAGTTCGCGGTTATTCATGCGGTATCTCCTTTACGGGTTCCAGATTCAGTTCCTTAGCCTTATCCAGCAAAAGTTGAAGTGCTGCTTCAAATGTATTGGGTATCTCACCGTCCAAAATGGCCTCACGGATGGCTGTTTTGAGAACACCCACCGACCTTGAAGGTCCTATCCCGAACCAAGTCATGATGTCGTCGCCCGAAATCGGGGGCTGCCAGTTGCGAATTTTGTCGTTCTCTTCCACTTCGCGCAGCCGTTGCTTCACATACTCAAAATTCTCCAAGTATTTTTTCACCTTGGCACGGTTCTTCGAGGTGATGTCGCTCTCGCACAAAATCATCAAGTCCTCCAAATCTTCCCCGGCATCGAACAGCAGGCGGCGCATGGCTGAGTCGGTTACTTCTTCCTTGGTGAGGCTTATGGGGCGCAAATGCAGGCTAACCAGCTTGGCCACATACTTCATATGTTCGTTCTGTGGCAACTTCAACTGCTTGAAAATCTTTACCGTCATGCGCTCGCCCACCACTTCGTGGCCATGAAACGTCCAGCCGTGGCCTTCTTCAAACTTCTTGGTGGCCGGCTTGCCGATGTCGTGCAGTAGTGCCGCCCAACGCAGCCATAATTTGGCCGTTTTCGAAGCCGTATTGTCAATGACTTGCAGCGTATGGTAAAAGTTGTCCTTGTGGCCCTTGCCCGCAATGGTTTCAACGCCGACGAGGTCGGTGAACTGCGGGAAGAAAATGGCCAGCAGACCCGATTTGTAGAGCAAATCAAGCCCGACGGAGGGCTGCGGGGTGGCCATTATCTTGTTGAACTCATCGGTAATGCGTTCTTGGGAGATGATTTTGAGCCGCTCCTTATTACGCTGGATGGCGGCAAAGACCTCGGGAAGTATCGTGAAGTTGAGTTGGCAGGCAAACCTTACGGCGCGCATCATCCGAAGTGGGTCGTCGGAGAACGTGACATCGGGCCCTAATGGCGTGCGCATAATCCCGTCTTCAAGGTCGGTCATGCCCCCAAAGGGGTCGCAGAGTTTGCCATAGTCTTTGGTATTCAGGCTAATTGCCAATGCATTTACCGTGAAGTCGCGCCGC
>CAIVHI010000190.1 GCA_903905685.1 uncultured Bacteroidota bacterium
CAGCATACGGCCGCCGCCTTGGGCAAGCCCTCGGTAGTGTGCTGGATTGCGAACGACCCCGAGCAGTTTGGTTACAAGATGCACCACAACATCATAGCCCCTCCCGGCACCCTTCGCCCCGACACCCGCAATTCCGTTTACCGCGAGTTCGACATCTCGGGCATCGACATCCAATGCCCCTATGCCGATATTCGGGAAATCGTGCAGGCGGAAAAAATCATTGCCGCCCTTCACGAAAAATCGGCCGCGCCCGCCGCACCTGCTGCAAAGGTCGTAGTTGGCAGGAAGTAGTGTATATCACCGCCCCACCTCAATTCACCACCCTATCGGCACAGCAACTGCCGGCAAAGGCATCGGGCTTGGCTTTGAAGGCATAGCCCATGGCGAGGATGTAGCCCATGGCCTCGCGCAATGCCTCATTGCTCTTGAACTGCGGGTTGGTGTTGATGTCGGCATGAACTTCCATGTCTATGTCGTACCGGTTGAAGAGGTCGCACAGCTCGAAGGCGATTTCTATGCTGCGGGCCACCTCGGCCAGCATCCGCTCCTTTACCGTAAACGGCCGCTTGGTCTTTTCCCGGCTCATAAACATGAAGCCGCCCCGCTTCTCGCGCAAAAACACGATGACGGTGGCAAACTCCGTCTCGCCAAACCGCACCTGCGAATCGGTGCCTATGCAGACCTTCAATTTGAAGCCTGCCTTGGTTTCCCTTAATATCGCTTCTTCCACCGCACTTTTGATGGGCAACGACAACGGCTCACCGTTAAACTTTCTCCACAACATAAATCGGCATGTTTTGAATAACTAAAGTTACGGAACAAGCCATTAAGAATTTGTGTCCAAAACATTAAGGCATTATAAAATCCACAGATTATAAACAACTGCCGCAACGGACAATCGGTTTGGGGGTGGATGTCGGCAAGAAGGTGGCCTTTGGCGGGTACATCCACACTTCAACCGCGAACAACATTGGCGGCACCGCAAACGGGAAAACGTTTCCTGCCCTAAGCCCGCCGCCAAAGCCCAATCATCAAACCACCACAAAAAAGCATCGGGCTTCAAGTCGCCTTGAAGCCCGATGCCGCAATACAATTTCAACACCGTCATCTCGAAACCACCACCTTTTTGTTGATGACGGCACCATCGGTAATGATGGTTGCGGTATACAGTGCATTGGGCAATGCGCCAAGGTTCATGGGTATGGAACGCCCCACGTTTTCAAACTTGCCTGTATACACCACTCTACCTTGTTCATCGAGTATCTTTACCTGTGCGCTACCCCTTACCGTTACGGCAAACAGGATGTCGAACGTTCCGGCGTTGGGGTTCGGCACAATCGCTACATCTTCGTTTTCGGCAGCAACGTTGTCCATACCTGTTGTAGTGACCACCAGTACGGTATCTGTGTAGACTACAGAGGTGCAGCCCGTATCGGTTACCGACAAAGTGAGCGTCTTCAACCCTGTCGACCCCCAGATAACGGTGTGCGGACCCACCCCGGTGCCGGGCACCGCAGTACCGCCGCCGAAGTTCCAGCTATAGGTGCCTGCCGCAGATGCAGTACCGGTATAGGTCACCAAATCGCCGGTGCCTACACCTACCACATGGTTGGCGATACTGAATGTAGCTGTGGGCGGTATGACCGACCAAACGGTATCGAGCGTATAGGAAGCACCGGCTCCGCAGGGGCCTACTCCATACACCGATATGGTGGCCGGCACATAACCCACATTTACGGTAATCAGCGTGGTTGTACTGGTGCCCGACCAGCCTGCGCCCGAAACACTCCATACGTAACTGGAAGCGCCGGAAATTCCCGATGTAATGAACGTCACGACGCTACCGGCACAAATGGGGCCTGTGGCGAATATCGGACTTGCGGCGGGAATCCCCGCCGACGGCGTTACAAATGTGGTGACTGCAGTACTTGCCCCACAGCCATTGTTGGCGGTACACACTACCGTTGCCGTGCCCGACCCTACGGTAAGGTTGAGGGTATCGGTCGTCGTGGTTGGCGTGCCTGTCCAGCCGGTGCCCGTCACCGTCCACGTAAAGCTTGTTGCTCCCAGCGACGTTGCATCGTAAGTTGCAGTAGTTGATGTAAAGCAAGGTGCTGCACCCACGAGCGATACTGTTGGTGCAGGAGGCAATGGCGATGCGGTTAAAGTTACCGTATCGGGAGTTCCCGTTCCGCAAGCGTCAGATGTTTGGCAGATGATGGTGCCCGCACCGGTGCCCAACGTCACATTGATGGACGCAGTGGTGCTCGTGCCCGACCAACCCGTGCCCAACACCGTCCAGCTATAGCCCGTTGCGCCGGTTGATGTAGCCGTGTAGGTAGCCGTAGTGGCGCCAGTGCATGGAATGGCTCCCGAAAGCGTCACCACGGGCGTTCCGGGACCGGTGGAGGGGGTCACGTTAACGGTATCAGCCGAGCTGTTGCCACAGGCATTGCTGCCGTAAACTATGATTTGGCCGGTGCCTGTACCTACGGTTGCATTGAGTGTTCCCGTAGTGGAAGAGCCCGACCAGCCTGTGCCGGATACACTCCAGTTGAAGGTAGTGGCCCCGGTAGATACCGCAGTGTAGATGGCAGAGGTTGCACCAACACACGGACCTGATGCCGGCGGAGTGACAACAGGAGTTGTAGGCAACGGCGTAGACGTGACCGTGAAGACATAAGCCGCACTAGAACCGCAAGTACTGTTGGCCACCACCGATACGGTGGCAATGCCTGAGCCAGCCAAGATGTGGTCGGTATCGGAAACCGATGTGCCGTTCCAGCCCGTGCCGGTCACCGTCCAGGTATAGGACGATGCACCGGTTACGGCCGATACCGTATACAAATTGGTGGTGCCCTGACAAGGAGGCGTGGTGGGCACAACGCCGGCAGTTGGGGCAGCAAGTGGGTTGCAAGGTTTGAAATATGCCCACCAAGTGTCGTAGTAATTGGTAGTAGACGACGAGCACTCCTGAATGGTCCAGAAATCTATCAGGTTGTTCGGGTCGAGCATCGTGGCTGAGTAATCGCCCCAACGGTCGCGGCTGCCGCCAAACGTCTTGTAGTAGGTAGCCTGTCCGTGTCGGTAATCGAATGGCAATTCAAGGGAATCGTTCGCATCGGTATGCATATGCAGCGCATAGCCGCAATTTGGATGCGAAGTGGTAGAGAAATGCGTAAACCCTATAAAGGCATCGTTCAGGGTGTTGGCCACGATGGTAGGGAAAGCATAAAAGTTGGCTGCCGTCGGGTCGTCTATCACGCCCAGTTGCAGGGGGTTCGCGTTAGTGTCTATCTGCCACCACTGTGCCGAGCAACGGGTAGGATTCACAGTAGTACTATAGGGCAAGAACACATTGTGTGCAAACCACAACTTGCCGTTGATGAATACCACCTGCGTAACGCGGTCGTCATTGGTCTGGATTTTGTTGGCAGTGCCGCTTTGAGGAGCAAAATCGGCACCTGCGGTACCCGAAACCGCATTGGATTGACCTTGCCAGTTGAAGCCCGCCGAAGCCGGAAACCCTACCGAAGCTATCGCTTCGGAACCAACGGCACCCGATATCTTCCACAATTGCATTTGGCCGCCACCGGCAACCGTACCATCCCAAGATTCCACGCAATACATGTTGGGCTCTACTGAGTCGTAGGTCACTGCGGGACAAATGGTGAATGATGTGGTTTCGGTAAATGCCGTATAGGTGGCACTTGTGCCGGCCAACAGCAATGCCTTGTTGAACACGAACAACTTGGCCGATAGGAACGCGCCGCCTGTATTGCTGAACAGGTTGCCCGTAACGGTGATCCATTTCTTATTGAAACCTACGTCGGGGTAATCGAGCCAGTAAGTGCCTGCCGAATAGGTGGCTACCTTGAACTGGTACCACCCTGCGGTTGGGTCGGTAGTCTTGGAAATGGCGAGAAGGATGGACGATTGCGCGGTTTGCGCACCCGATACCGCAACGATATACCAACGATTGGTATAGGGGTCGAAGTGGATACGGGGGTCGAAAGAGCCACCGCCCGGCAAAATGGGCGACCAGAATCCGTCGAGGGTCATGGTGGAGACTATCGCACCCGTCCGGGTTTGGATACGCACCGTTTGATTCAATGTAGAGACACAGTAATTGGAATCTACCGCACCGTGAGTATCGGGCGGCACCGAGCTGTTGGTGTCTTTCGCGGCCTGAAAAGTATCGATAGGCAGCGGACTCACCGGCATCAGTGCCAAGTGGAGGTAATCTGGATGGGTAGCACTTTGAGCACGATAATGCACCAATGAAGGGTCTACCCCGCCGGTATGCACCGGCCGCTCATCGTCGTCTTCATTTTCGATTTCCTGCCTTTTCATCGGCTTCGGGTGGGCCTTCAAATAGGCCGCCAACTTGGTGAAATCCATCTCCACCATCTTGGTCTCCCTACCATGTTCCACGGTGTTTTGTGCCGATGCACCTACTGCGGCAAAGAGTAGCGGCAATATTAGTAAGTAAACTATTTTTTTCATACAATCTGAATTGAAGCATAGTGTATGCGCATGGCAAACAACCCTTCAAATTTCGCAAAAAAAATTGGGATTACATCTCATAACCAACTATTTATGCGTAGTCGTCCGTAGAAATCCCGGCCTGTGGCGGAACAACTGCGGACGACGGCCTATTGGGGGATGCATACCCGGTATTGTAGGCCCGGCACATTTCAACCAAAAATTAATGAATTATGGGATAACTAAGCCTATCCGTCAATCTGTTAATCTTTCATTAAAATACCGAGCATCCTATTTTCCCGATAGCGTTGCATTTTGTCTAAATGGCTCCCCGATCAAAACGTGTACCTAAACAGCGGCACCGGGAAAAAGCCTTGCTGATACTGGGTCTGGATGGAGTTGGTACGGGCATCGTAGTTCTGGCTGAAGACGTTGTTGTGGTTGGTCACGTTCTCCAAATCGAGCGCGAACTCCATGGTACTCTTGCTGTATTCCTTTTTGTAGGAGATGCGGAGGTCGGTCCTGAAGTAGGCGGGTTGTTGTTGGGAGAAGGCCAGATTGTCTTCATAAACAGCGCTTCCTGTGGCACGCGACGCTGTCGGGTCTATCGGCGTCAAGTATCGCCCACCTATTGAGCACACTTTGAAGTTCAGACCAATGATGCTGCCCTTGCTGCCTATTTTGAATTCCTTGCCTGCCAACACATTCAACACATACCCCGTATTGAATGCCGTGTTCCGCTCTAAGCCGTCGCTACCCTTGTACTTGGAATCTATAAGCGAGCCCGTTATCAGGAAATAGAAACCATGACTCAAAAAGTGCTCAATAGTGATTTCGGCACCGCGATTGTAACCTGTACCCTTGTTCACCAACGAGTCCTGATCGGGTGGCGCAAACGAGACACCGTAATTCAATGCGGAATAAGAAGACGCAAATGCAGTTACGGGCGCATGGTCGAGGTATTGGTAATAAGCCTCTACTTTTACGCGCAAGTTGCTCGTGATGTTCAGATCGTAGGATGCCACATATTGGTTGCTGCGTGTGAATCCTAAATTGCGGTTGGTGTAGACCACATTGCCGTTTACGGGTGTCTCCACAAAGTAGGAGTAGATGCTTTGTTCCTGGTTGTGCATACCATAGCCCAAGCTTACGGAGTTGCGGCTGTTGATGCGGTAGCGCAAGCTGGCGCGTGGCTCCACCGCCGAGCTCCCGTTCAAATCGAGGTACTGGCCATGTAGGCCCACCACCATCATGAGGTCTTTAGTGAAGCGGTGCCGCCATTGCGCATAGGCTTGAGACAGCCCCATAGAGCCGTTTTGATTCACATGTGTATCTGAGAGCGTGCCTGGGCTAAGGGTTTGATTGAACAAATTGAAGCCTGTATTGATATAGGAAAATCCGGCCTGAAGGTTGTCTTGGGCATTGAACTTATGCATCGCCGACAAATTGCCGATCAATCGGTTGGTCTTGAATTGGGCATCTTGTATCCTGAAGGAATTGGAATAGTCGTTACTCAGGGAGTCTACCGAGTATTTCTCCGACGTGGTGCAATAGCCTACCAGCATCCTCAACGAGGTTTTGGGAGATGCCTGCCAGTCGGCCGATAAGCCGTTGATGGTGGTAGCATAGTTGGTAGCAATGTTTTGGTGGGGGTCGTTGCCGGAGTAGAGGTCGGGCTTGGTGGTGTCTACGTCTTTACCGAAGAAATTGGCAGAGCTGTTGCCGTTGATGCCGAACAGGGACAGCTTCCAAGTTTTGGAAAAATTGTGGACGATTTTGTAGTTCAGGTCTTGGTAAACGGGCACCGCTGTACCGGTGCCCAGATTGATGCCCAATGCCTTAAACACGCTGAGGGTACTGTAACGGTAGTTGACGACATAAGAGGTTTGGTGGTCTTTGCCTATTGGGCCCTCGGCACCGGCCTCAAAGCCATTGAAACCCACTTGGCCCACAAATTCGGGTTTGTCGGCATTGCCTTCGCGCAGCCTCAAATCGAACACACCCGCCAGCGCGTCGCCATATTGGGCAGGGACGGCCCCCGTGAAGAAGTCGGACTTGGCGATATTGTTGTTGTTGATCATGCTCACCGGGCCGCCGGTACTGTTGAGTGCGCCAAAGTGGTTGGGATTGGGAATATCCATTCCCTCCACCTGCCACAACATGCCGGTGGGCGAGTTGCCGCGCACCACAATGTCGTTACGGGAGTCGTTGCCCGCCACAACGCCGGCAAAGTCGGCTGCCATGCGCGAGGGGTCGTTCACTGCACCGGCATAACGATTGGTCTCGTCTATGTTGAAAGACCGCGCGCTGACCAATGCCATGTCGTTGCGGGTCAGGTTTTTATCCAGGCTCTTGTTGTAAACAACGTTCACCTCCTTGAGTGCGTGCACGGCCTCCTGCAAGGCAATGTTGATGTCGGGCTCCTTGCCCGCAGTCACCTCAATATCGCTCAACACTTTGTCCTCGAACGATAGGTAGGTGACTTTGAACGACTGCCTGCCCGTAGGCACGCTGTCTATCCTGAACTTGCCGAAGTCATCGGTTACACTGCCTCGGCTGCCGGGATTGTTCAGCAGTACCACCACTGCTCCTGACAAGGGGGCGTGCGAGGCTTCGTCATAAACCACCCCTTTCACGGTTTGCCATTGTGCATTTGCACTAAATGATGCGCCCAGCATAAGGGCCAACACGTATTTCCTTCTTCCCATTGTTTAGAATTTATGGGGCAAATTTCCGGTCAAAACGGTGAGCAACCATTGACCCGAATCAAGATTTCGAATTTTTGACGATTTATTGACCCGGATCAAGAATGGAGGCCGGTTGCAGCACTTTCCCTCTGCGGTTGCGGGCTTTGATGCGGCTTAGGGCTTCGGGGGTAATGCCGAGGTGGGAGGCAATCATGTATTGCGGCACGCGCTGCATGAGCCACGGGGTTTGTTCCAAGATACGGTTGTATCTCACTTCTATGGAATCCTTTGCGTTGGCCAACTCTCCATCAAAAACCATGAGGAAAAGGCTTTCGGCTATGAGGCGACCCAAGATATTGGCTTGCGGCAGGGTGCGGTAAAGTTCCTGCAAGGCGTCGAAGTGGATCTCCACCACCTCGGTATCTTCCAGCACCTGCAAAAAAACTTGCGCAGGCTTGCGGGTGAGGAAACTTTGATAGTCGGAGATGTAGCGGTTCTCGTTGCAGAAGCCGAGGATGCACTCCCTGCCGTCTACAACG
>CAIVHI010000191.1 GCA_903905685.1 uncultured Bacteroidota bacterium
CTGTGGTCGCGGTTTACTTGTTTTATGGCTTCGGACTCGGACTATATTTGAAAACGACGCCCGTACAAAACATGGGTATTGCACTTGCTCTTTTCGCGATTCAGGCAGTGCTGTCCGATTTCTGGCTTCGCAAATACTCCTATGGACCGGTGGAATGGTTGCTGCGTGTGGTCACTATGTGGCAATGGTATCCGATTAAGAAGGGCGCTCCGTCCAAATAGGTCGTAGTTTCCGAGCATTACCCACTGCTACCCAAAAACCCTTTCTCCGTACCTTTGAGCGTTCTATGTTTATGAAACAGGTTTGGGTCGTTTGCGTCTTAATGGCATGTGCCGTATTTAGTGGGTGCGGCATCTACAGTTTTACGGGGGCAACCATTGAGGGTAAGAACCTCTATATCCACCAATTGGATAACCGCGCCCGCAACATCGTTCCGAGCTTGGCATCTACACTCACCGATAAGTTGCGCAGCCGCATTCTCTCCCAAACCGGACTTGCTCCCGTCATTACCGATGATGCCGACTATGAAATCTCTGGCGCCATTACCTCTTATGAAGTAACGGTAACGGGCGCGCAGAGCGTACAGGTGGCTACAAAGAACCGACTGACCATTGCCGTACAGGTTGTTTTTAAGAATAGGCTGAACGACAAATCGAACTTCACGCAAACCTTCACCCGGTTTTCCGACTTCGATGCATCGCAAGCATTGCAGAATGTGGAAAACGCACTTATTGAGGACATCGGCAACCAGTTGGCCGACGACATCTTCAATAAGGCATTTGTAAATTGGTAAGGTGGTGCCCCGCATTACGGACAGGAATTACGAAAATCATTAGTTACTTTGCATTTTAACCGCAGGTTGTTCTAAAAACGCCTTAAAGCAGCCCCGACACGCATGCCCGACCAACAAGCCATAGTAGCCATTTTCGATTTGTTGAACAACAAATCCCCTCTTACGCCGGGAGCAACCAAAATGATTGACGGCATAGCGAAGTCGTACCCCTACTTCATTCCGGCACGCTACATCAAGGCCATGGATGCCTACAGGCGGAACCCGGGCGCGCCGATGTATCGCCCGTTGGTGGCCGGATATACGGGCAACCCCATACTTTTTCAGGAATTGCTGGATAATGCGGTGGGAGCCGGGCCCTACAGGGAGGGCGATGTGGACCCGTTCCTGCCGGTGCGCGAGCACGACATCGCCTTCGACGGCAAGCGTGCCAGCAGTGTTTTTGATGAAGCCTTTGATGATACCGGATTCCGGACGCCAAACCAACGTGGTGAATCGACCGCAATAGCACGCCCCGCACCTGTGGCGCCCGCAGGCAACATTTTTCAAGAAAATGTTGAAGAAATAGAAGATGCCGTATTCGAAGAAAGTGCTGCTCCCGCCGATGTTGCCGGAAATTGGTTTGAAAGCGACCCCGTGGCCGATGCTAGCCCAACTCCAAAAGAAGGTTTCGGAGCAGACCCGAGGAAACTTCAGGAAGAGGCAGATGCTATGATTAGGGAGTTTATGGCCAAGCAAGGGATGGCGCAGCCCGAAGCCGAACCCATTATGGATGCCACGGAAATCTCTTTACCCCCCACAGAGGAACTCAACCGGGCTCCGTTTACCGTTGCCGAGGTGATAGAAGCCCCCACCCAATCTCTAGCTGAAGCAGCACAAGCGGAAACCGCGCGCGTTGCCGACCACGCACAAAACGAACTTGCCGACCTTGCCGATAAGCTACCTCAGGAAGAATTGCATGACCCTGCGGGCATCCTCCATGGCTATGTGTCGGACACCGTAGATAAGGTTGTTCCGGAATACGGGCACGGACTGTTACAACATGAGAACACTGCCGACCATGCAACAACGGAGGCTGCCGATTTGGCCGCCAAAGAGACCGAAAGTCTGGTTAGCCCAATTTTTACCGAAGACTACTTCCTGCAACAAGGTGTGCATATACCCAACGAGGTACCTGCCGATTTGGACGGGCTCAATACCGCGGGTGGCGAATCTCATGAAGACAAGTCGTTGATGGTGATGATGCGGTTCAATGAATGGCTGATGCACTTCAAATCGAAGATGGACGCGGAATCGAGCGAACCCGACGACAACAGGCACCAAAAAAGCATATGGCAGAAGGAGCAGTTGGCGGCGGCAATAGAGGAGGAAAATGACGAAATACCCGAAGAGGTTTTCGATTTGGCTATGACCTCCATTCATCGTGAAGAAGGATTGGTGAGCGAGTCGCTGGCCGAAATATACCTGAAACAGGGCAAGTATGACAAGGCCGTGGAGATGTTCAGAAAATTAGGTTTGCGCAATCCTGAAAAAAGTACGTACTTTGCCGCCAAAGCTGAAGAAATAATTAAAGAAAAATTATCATGATCGTTTTCCTGACCTTGCTCATAATGATTGCCTGTATAGTGCTTGCCTTGATCATCCTCGTGCAAAATCCCAAGGGCGGTGGCCTCTCCGGCTCGTTTGGCAGTATGAGCTCCCAAGTGATGGGCGTGAAGCAGTCGTCCGATGTGATGGAAAAAGGTACTTGGATTGGCGTTGGTGCCATTGCAGGCCTGTGCATCATCTCGGTGTTCTTCTTCCAAAAACCCCAAGGTGCCGACAATGGCAAAGCCCAACAGCGCACCAATACTTCGAAAACGAAGTAATTGGTAGAATTATTGGTTTGAGTTCTTGAAGTCGTGAGTTTGACGTCTTGGTGTGTAGTTTAAGATTTTCTTTTCTCAAGGGCTCATTATCAAAATGCGCACCCAACGGTAGAGGTTTACGATGCATTTTCCAAAAAGTATCTCTTTATCGGTACTGGCGTTAGTGTAATAGTTAAGGCTGTTGAATTTCAATGTATAGACCGGGCCAGGAGGAACAAAAGCAGTAGGGCTTTTGTCAACATATTCAGAGTGTGTTGAACTTACACGCCCTCTTTTGTCTTGCTAATATTCTGTTTTTTATAAATGCCTCGCCAGAGGAACCCGTTTCCTATTGATTCACCAAGTGTAGCCGCTCCAAGCTTCCGGCCCCTTCGCGCACCACGACGGGTGCACCGGATGTACAGTCGATGATGGTGGAAAATACGGTATTGCCGATGCCACCATCTATAACGATGTCTACCTGCCTGCCGAAGATTTCCTGCATCACCTCGGGGTCAGTGTAATATTCTACATCCACCTTCATGGGTAGCGAAGTACTCATGATGGGATGACCCAACTCCCGAAGCAGGGCCTGGCAGGTCTTGTTGTCGGGCACGCGGATGCCAACGGTGTCTTTCTTGGTCTTCAGCAACTTAGGCACCTGCTTGCTGGCCTGCAAAATGAAGGTATAAGGGCCGGGCAGCGCCGCCTTCAGCAATCGGAACATGGGGGTGTCTACACTTTTGGCGAAATCGCTGAGGTGACTGAGGTCGCTGCAAATAAACGAGAACTGCGCCTTCTTCACGTCTACCCCCTTGATGGCGGCCACACGGGCTATGGCTTCGGGATTGTATATGTCGCAGCCGATGCCGTAAATGGAATCGGTAGGATATATGATAACCCCTCCCCTCTTGAGGCACTCCACCACCGTTTTGATGTTCCGTTCGTTCGGATTGTCGGGATGAATGGGGAGTAGCATGGCTGAAAAATTTCCTAAAGTTACCGAATTTCACCCTATGTCCGTTCGCCCCCGGGTTTTGTATCCCGCTTACCCACTATTGGATGCCAAACCCGACCGGTTTTAACGTAAACACAAATGGCATTTTGGTTACATTTGCAGACCTCCGAAGGCTGTTCATATACCTTACGGACGGTAACAAACTGCCCGGTGCCTTCAATCCGCTACATACTCCTTTGTCTGGCCGGCCTCTCGGCTTGGTTTGTCACGCCCATTGCCGCCCAATCGCACGACAGTGCCAAGAGTGTGCCCGTCAACATCACGTCCGACTTCATTATACATACCAAGACCGATACCGCAGAATATAACCGGTTTGTGGGCAATGCCGTTTTTATACAGGAATCCGACACCCTGACTTGCGACTCGCTGGTGCAGAATACCTTGACCAAAAACATTGAGGCTTACAGCAATGTGAAAATACGCCAGACCGACGGCACGCAGGCGCAAAGCGACTTCCTGCGCTATACGTCGTCGGCACGGTTGGCTTACCTGCACGACAATGTGGTGCTTACCGATGGGCGCAACCGCCTCACCACCCGCGACCTCACTTACGACTTGGGCACCAAAACCGGGGTATACACCAACGGCGGCCGCCTCACTACCGACTCCACCATTGTGACCAGCACCAATGGCGAGTATCATGTGAACACCAAAGATGCCCGTTTTAAGGAAAAGGTGGTGGTTAACGATGTTCGGTATAAAATAGTCTCGGACGACTTGGGCTACAATACCGGCACGAGATTGGTGACGTTCTATGCGCCATCGGTTGTGACGTCGGATAGTGGCAAGTCGGTGTTGCGCACCTCCAACGGCACTTATGAGAGCGGCACCGGCACGGCGCACTTCTTTGGACGGTCGTCGGTTTTCAACGAAGACCACTACTTGGAGGGCGATACCATTTTCTACAACAAGGCCACCGGTTATGGGTTTGCCGACGGCAAAGTCATAACCATCGATACCGGCCACCACTCCAAGCTGTATTGCGGACACTTGGAGTATTTCAAATTCAGGCGGGTGATGTGGGCCACCGGCAAGCCGGTATTGGAACAGGTGAACGGCAAAGACACCATATATATAAGGGCCGACACCTTCTACTCCTTCCCCACAGCGCGACTACCCTTGGATACCGCCAAGAAGGGTAGGAAGGGGAAGTTTAACGATACCCTCGCGGGTAAGGGCGCAGTAGTGACCGACACCGCCCACCATGCCGGCGACACGGTGAAGACGGTTATGGTGAATGCGGCAATTCAAAACGACAATGGTGCTACGGCAGGGGCTAACGATGCCGCGCCCTTCAGCGCACAAGGCTTGAAAATAGTGCTGCCCGACTCCGTTCATTCCGATAGTCCTGCGGCTGTGCATCCTACCCCGCCGCCACCGACCAGCAAGAAATCAGCACCGCCGACGGCAGGCAAGGGCGGCAAGAAGACGGCCAAGGGAAGTAAGTTGACCCTGCCCAAGGTGGTGAAGAAAGACACCACCGCTGCCGACACCACAGCGCCATTGGTATTTGTGGGCTACCACCACGTGAAGATATTTTCCGACTCGCTGCAAGGCCTGTGCGACAGCATCAGCTACTCCCGTGCCGACTCCACCATCCGCATGATATACAGCCCTATAGCATGGTCTCACCTGAGCCAGATAACGGGCGACACCATCCTGCTGCACCTTAGCGATAGCGGCAAGTTGAAGAGCATGTATGTGCCCAACAATGCCTTTGTGGTCTCTCAAACCGGCCCCGAAAAGGCCCATATGTTCGACCAAGTGCAGGGCAAGACCATAACGGGCTACTTCGAAAAGAATACCATAACGCAACTGGTGGTGGTGCCCGATGCACAGTCTATCTACTACTCCAAAGACTCCAAGGGTGCCTATATAGGCGAGAGCGAGGCTTCCAGCGAGTTGATGAAGGTGTTTTTCGAGCAACAGCAGGTGTACCGCATCATCTTTGAGCGCGACATCACCCAGACCCTCACCCCTATGGACCAGGTAGACATACCCGGTGCCCACCTGAGCCGCTTCCAATGGCTGATGGATACCCGTCCTAAGGCCAAGGCCGAGCTGTTCGAGTAGGCAGGCGGCGGCACGAAAAGCCATCCCACCCATCTGACCGGCATCATGAAATAAGCTGACGGCCATCAGCAACCGGAGAAAGGCGCGGTTTTAATTTTGTGTAGTTGCAGGCCACAACGGCAGCGTTGGAGACAGCCGCAACGATACCGAAATCAATTCCAATAGCTGCAAATAGTTTTAAGCATCGACCTTAAAACATACATCACATCTGTTCGACATCATACCTCTGCACAAAAAAATCCCGTCGGTAGCGGGATTTTTTTTGGGGAAAGGTTTGGAATTTTGTCCAATACGGGTATCTTTGCACTCCGATTTGAAATCGGGTTAGTTCTTTTGTTAATGATTCCGTAGCTCAGTTGGTAGAGCAATACACTTTTAATGTATGGGTCTTGGGTTCGAGTCCCAACGGGATCACCGAAAAAGAAAGCCGCTACAGTAGCGGC
>CAIVHI010000192.1 GCA_903905685.1 uncultured Bacteroidota bacterium
GCAGACGAATGGTCGCGCGTATCTCGGGGCGAGTCCGTCGAAGAACTCACCGATGAAATCATACTTACAGGGAACGATTTCTTTACCCTTTTTATCGAGGTAACCCCATTTCCCGTCCTTTTGAACTGCGGCTACGTCATAAGTAGAGTCCAACTGGGCAAACGACCGTGAGCAGATAAACAGAACAAATAGGAGTAGCAAAAAACGCCGCATGACAATTTTTTGAGCAAATTTATAAAAAAAACCTTATCTTAACTATATTGTTTTTCGTAATGGGTATGTTAAAGTCTTGGTAATCAGCTATATTATTCTGATAAAAAAACATAAAACACTTACAACAACTGATAGTGCGTCTCGGATACATAAATCTCATTGCCAATAAGGAAAAAAGAAGCCAAGGCGACAACATTTTTCAGATGCGTAAAATATGTTTGGGAACAAGGGGTTGAGCGACGCCGCAACCCCGCCTACAGAGCCACGAACGGCCTACCTCAACCTATTAAAACTTCAAAGATTACGGACTGCCGGGTACCGTGCCCCACCTGCCTCATCGGTCCTTATTTCGCCCCAAGCTTGTGGCCAACCACCATTAAATTAACCGACCCGCCGGCATATTCACGCACTCAAAATATTAATTTTGCGGAAATTTGCTTGGGGATGTAGAAATCCTGTGTATTTTTAAACAAACTTTCAACATGTGCCAGAACTGTTGCGACAGTGGTTATAGCGACTATCCGGCTTTCCTGAAGACGGTGGCGGCCCACCGTATCGACTATATCGACGGATTTAAGAAGCGGCAGTATGAACTGTATGATGAGCAGGATACCGAAAACACGGAATTCTGCCGGTTTTGTTTCGATTCGGGGGTGCTACATGCATCCATAGGAATTTGGGCTCCACCCCTCACCCCGAAACTCGGGCATTATACGTCTTACGAGCAAGGCTATTATGGGGAAAGCGCTACGGCATCCGACTCCGTAGCGGCTGCGCGGAGCGATGAAGGCATACAGGTAGGCGAACATGTTGCTGCACCTGCCTCCGGACCGCAGGGCGGCTCCGGATTTTTTCAGGCCCACAAGCGCACCATCACCATAGCGGCCGTGTCGGTTGCCGTGGTTTCGGCCGTGTCCGTATCTGCCATCCGCATGTCTAAGTCGGGATACACGATTTCGAAACTGTTCCACCATGCCGAACAGGACACGTCTAGTGAAACATCCCCTACTCCTGCGGCCTCGGCGGAGCCTACGGTGCCTAACGATACGGCAACCCACAAGGACTCGAAAAAGTCCGAGACGGCCCACAAGCTCGATGTCGCCAAGGAGAAGACTTCGGTCACCATATCCAGCATGCCCGCCCATCATACCCCCGCTGCAGAACCCCACAAGACGGCGGCAGCGGTTGCAACGCCCAAAAAAGCTCCGGCCAAAGTAGCGGTAGCCCACAAAGGCGGGCACCACCGTCACCACCGCAGTGCAGCCCATTTGAAGCATACTGTAGCCAAGAAGAAAACGATTAAGAAGCCTACGCCGTCTGACGACGAGGAGGATACACCCGTTGCCAAAACACCGGCCCCAATCAAGAAGGCGGCCTCAACGGCTGCTGCTACGGCACCTATTAAGCGGGCTCCGGCGGTAGCTGCCGTGCCACCCGCCAAGACCGTGCCCACTAAGAAGCCGGCCGCACCTGCCGGCGTTGAAGCAGATGATAGTGAAGACACGCCGAAGCCCTCCAAAACGGCGGCATCGGCCCCCAAACCCAAACCCGCAGTTGCCCCGCCTGCTCCAAAACCGGCGCCCGCCAAGCCTGTTGCAGCGGTGAAGCCTGCGCCCGAGCCCTCGAAAACACGGCCCGCTGTGCAGCCGATGGCCACAATCTCAGTTGATGCCACTCCGACACGTCCGATAGACCCTGTAGTAACGCACATGCTCGATTCGACTTTAAATGCGGGTGCAATTCCCAAACCCCAGGAAGGACGCACGTTCTCGTTCCACGTCATAGACCGTTACCATCACGAGACTTCCGATGCCCCACCGGCCGCTGCCGCTACCGTAATTCAGTTCGGCCGCTTCCCGAAAGCATCGGACAGCCTGCTTACGGAGGCCGACTTGTTCAGGATGAAGAAGGAAGACATGATCATCATGCTAAATGAGGTTTATGCGCGACACCACTTCAAATTCAAAGATGTTCGCCTCAACGACTATTTCTCGCAACAGGAATGGTACAAGGCGGAATATGACGATGTTTCGGCCAGATTGACCGATATTGAACAAAAAAACATTACCTTTATTAAGAAGCACCTGCTTCCATAGGGCGGCGGCTTTCGCCACCCCTGCATTAAAAATACAGAATAGGTTGAATTTCGATGAAATAGGTTTCGAGGAAGGACTCATGGAGGGCATACGCTCCATGGGGTATAAGGCAGCAACACCGGTGCAGGAACACGTCATTCCACTGGCATTGGAAGGCCACGATGTGATTGCAGTTGCACAAACAGGCACGGGCAAGACCGCAGCATTCCTGCTGCCCATATTGCAGCAATTGGCGGTGGGGGGGCACGATGCCCACAAAATCAATGCACTCATCATTGTGCCCACCCGCGAGCTGGCGCTCCAAATAGCCCGCGCTCTCGAGGGGCTCACCTACTTTACCGACATCAGCTCTATCGCCGTATACGGCGGCGGCGGCGGAGAACTGTTTGGGGTGGAGCGCAAGGCGATGTCGAAAGGGGTGGACATCGTGATATGCACGCCCGGCCGGATGATTGCCCACTTGGCCATGGGCTACTTGACGCTGGATGCCGTGAAATGCTTGGTACTCGACGAGGCCGACCGCATGCTCGACATGGGCTTCTATGAAGACATTATCAAGATAATTTCCTACATCAAGAGCAAACGCCAAACGCTGCTGTTCTCGGCTACTATGCCGCCGGCAATACGCAAACTGGCCGGCACCATCCTGCACGAGCCCAAGGAAATCTCTATTGCGGTCTCTCGCCCGCCCGAAAAAATCATCCAGCAAGCCTACTTCCTGTTTGAGCAGCAAAAAGTGCCGCTCATCAAGAACATGATGGATGGCGGACAATATAAGAGTGTACTCATCTTTTGCGGGTCAAAGGAAGCTGTAAAAAAACTGTACGAGACCCTGCGCCTTACCCGGCGGTATACCGTTGGCCAAATACAGAGCGATTTGGAACAAGACCGCCGCGAGCAGGTGCTCCTCGATTTCAGGAACCACAAAGTGAATATATTGGTCGCCACCAACATCATCAGCCGTGGTA
>CAIVHI010000193.1 GCA_903905685.1 uncultured Bacteroidota bacterium
ATATCAACCTGATTTACAAAACACTGGAAGAATCGTTCATTCTTTACATGCCCAAAGACATCGTAAGCGGCGACTTCTATGCATTTGCAGAGCGGGCAGGAAGGGTGATACTCGTGGCCGGAGATTGTACGGGTCACGGCGTAACGGGGGCATTCATGAGCATGATTGGCAGCTCGCTGCTCAACCAAATCATCAACGAACGCGGAGTTTCCAGTCCGGGGGAGATACTGACGCAACTCAATGCCGCCGTTATTGCCACCCTGAAACAACAAGAGAACCACAGCAACGACGGCATGGATATATCGATATGTGCATTCGACCTTCCCAACCGCACCGTCGCTTTTGCGGGCGCCAATAGGCCACTTTGGCTGGTGCGTGGCAACCAATTGCTCACCGTGAAGCCCGACAAATATCCCATTGGCGGCCTGCAAATGGACTTGGACCGTAAGTTCACGGAAACTATCGTGCAACTTCAACCGCAAGACACCGTTTACATTTTTACTGATGGTTTTGCCGACCAATTCGGTGGCGAGAAGGGGCGAAAAATGATGACGGCAAAATTTAAGGAAGTCCTCACTGCCGCCCAACAAATCCCCCTCCGCAAGCAAGAAACTTATCTCCGCCAATTTTTCGAGAACTGGAAGGGCGAACATGAACAAGTGGATGATGTTCTGGTAATTGGGGTAAGGCTTTAGCCTTTGGGAGCCTGTTGGGCTGCACACCGATTTCATTTATACCCACATTTTGCCACTCTGCGGCAACAAGCGTAATTTTAGCTTGTACATCAATGAGTTTCTTATGCAGGGATTTCTGTTTTCGCGTTTTATTGAACAGCCTGACGGCAAAACGCCGTTCGACAACCTCCTCGAAGTCTTCCTACAACTGCTGAACTACACCAGCGGCGATGCCGCAGAGGCTTTGCGCTGGCTTACCGAGCTGGATAAGGAATACAAAATGACGAGGCCCGACTACGGCATAGGTGACTTCATTGAAGACCTTAAAAACCAAGGCTATATCCGCGACAACGCACAGGACGGCATGGCGGAACTTACGGGCAAGACCGAACAGGTGATTCGCAAACGCTCTCTGGACGAAGTGTTTGGGAAAATAAAAAAAGGACGGCGGGGCAATCATAAAGCCTACAAGTCGGGTCAGGGCGACGAACAGAATTCCGAAAGCCGCAAATTCGAATTTGGAGATTCCACCGAGGCCATAGACTATACCGGCAGCCTCAAAAACGCCCTCATCAACCATGGCATAGACCGCTTCACGGTGCAGCAGGACGACCTCGACGTATTTGAAAGCGACTTCAAAAGCCAGATGTCGACGGTGCTGATGATAGACATATCGCACTCCATGATACTTTATGGCGAAGACCGTATCACCCCCGCAAAAAAGGTGGCCATGGCCATGAGCGAGCTCATTACCACCCGCTACCCCAAGGACACACTCGATATCGTGGTGTTCGGCAACGATGCCTGGCAAATAGAGATGAAGGAGCTGCCCTACCTGCAGGTTGGCCCCTACCACACCAACACCGTAGCGGGGCTTGAATTGGCCATGGAGTTGCTGCGCCGCCGCAAAAACCCCAACAAGCAGATTTTCATGATTACCGACGGCAAGCCCACCTGCCTGAAAATAGATGGAAAATATTATAAAAACAGCTTCGGTATAGACAGCAAAATCCTAAACCGCACCCTAAACCTGGCAGGGCAATTAAGAAGGCAAAAAATACCCGTCATCACCTTTATGATTGCAGACGACCC
>CAIVHI010000194.1 GCA_903905685.1 uncultured Bacteroidota bacterium
AATCGGGCAGGCCTTCGGGCAACGAGTCTGGTCGTCCCGGCGGAAATGACGCTCACTCCATGGGTAATGAATCTGGTCGTCCTTCCGGCGGCGGCGGCAACAATGGTCATGAGGCAGGCGGTCAGTCATCGCATTCTCAAGGCAATGAAAGTGGTCGTTCTTCTGGTGGCAGTGGTGGCTTTGGTCATCAGTCGGGAGGGCAAAACGCCCATCAACCGTCCGGCGGTGGTGGAAGTCATCCGTCAGGCGGCAGTGGTGGTGGAAACCATGCCTCGGGAGGCGCTAAAAAGAAATAGACGATAATTGAAGTTATAAATAATCATAAAACAAATAAAAAAAACATTATGAATTTATCATTGAAAAAATCTGTCGCATTGATTGCCCTCTTTGCGGCATCTGTTTGCCAAGGCGCATTTGCACAATCGGGAGAACGCCCGGGCGATAAAGGGAGCGACAAAGCAGATCCTGCCAAATGGCATAATGAAGGGTTTTACTATTTTAACCCGAAAAACTCTAGCGATCCGTTGCTGCTCATCGACCCATCAACGTCGAACGGCCGGAAATCCGGCGGTTATAGACAGCATATGGCTAGTGCTTGGAGTGGCGGAATTGCATCGGCCAAGGATGATGCCATAGTCAAGGGCGAAACAAGCCAAACCGTATTGCACGATTTAAAGCCCGTGTTTTATGCATATTTCGAAAAAGACAACATCAACCCGAAGCTCTTTGTTTTGGTCCAATTCATTCAGAAGAAAGGCAACCGGTTGCTGGTTGTAGGCTCCCACAATGCATATGGTTCTTCCCAAGGCGTCAGCGAAAAACAGGTAGTCGATTTTACCTATGAAAAGCTGTCGAGCGGCATTTTCAAAATTATCCCTAAAGATGCGCTCGAAGACGGTGGGGAATACTGCTTCTACTATATCGGAAAGGCTGAGTCTAATTTCGCCGGTGGTTTTTATGATTTTGGCATAGCAAAGTAAGGCTATTGGCCATGGGTGAGGCTATTGCATATCGTTCACCCAATTATTGAAAACCGTACGGCCGATGGGAAACGATCGGCCGTACGGTTTTTTTAGGAGTATCGGTTCATCAAGTGTGCCCTTATTGCAAACCTTTCAAAATCGATAGCCCTACACTGCATTCCAAGCATCGCTTTTGCGAGCAATAGCCATTGTATAGTTGTATCAGGGCTTGCGACTGTGCGGCATGGTAGGCCGGCCAACCTTCCTTATCAAATATCGCTGTAATGTTGTTGACCTCGGGTGGAACGGTTTCCAAAAGCTGCAATACCTGCTCTACATTGTATTCTTGCTCCTGCCTTGTAGCATACAGAAATTTGATGGGCGCTATGGTGTTGATGATGATGTTTTCCACCGATGTGCGTCCCAAGTTTTTGGGCACCGATTTTTTCTGGTGTTCGTCGAATGTGAAATGGTTGTCCCAATAGCTGGCGGCCGTTACATCCAATAGTGGATAAATTTCCTTGACCGTTTGCGTTTCTATGACTGATGAAAAAAGGTGCACGGATTGTTGCAGCAACGCCGCAAATTGCGCTATCCGAATGGTGGGGAAATTGGCGGGGCGCATGCGCAGAAACTTCCACAGGTGCTCGGGTAGGGGGTGTAGCTGGTATTTTTTCCGCAGGTAGCCATATTCCTGCTGTAAGTCGTTCGGGTAGCTGTCTTCCCAAGTGCGAGTGAGCATCCCGGCCTGCCCAAACAACAGGGCCTCTATCTGCATGGGGTTGTCACGGTGTTTGGATATCACATTAAGGGGTAACGACTTGGCCAGCATGACGAAGGGGGCCTCATTTACCTTGAACCCAAAATTGGCTGCCATGCGGTGATAGAGCAGGTTACGCCAGTCGTCGGCCGATTTTTCGAGGAAGATGTTCCAGGATTCCAACTTTTGCTCCCACCTTTCGGCCAGCAAGCGAGACATCCAATTGGCCTTAACTATATATTTCACGTTGTGGTGCACTCCCGAGCACGGCAATTGTCCTATATTCTGCAGCAGTCCCTCGGCTCGTTGCAACACAGTAGGCGACATATGGTTCTTAAGTTCCAGAGTCGTAGTCGGTATGGGCAATTCGGTGCCGTCGTGCTCGTAAACTACATGTAAGATGATGTTGCGATAGGCCGGGTCGTCGTCATGCCCATGTTTCAACCAGTCGGCCGTTTTGAGGTGCATTTCCACATTGCCTACCCAAGTAGTTCCGCCTATTTTTATGCGGGCTTCCATAAAGTCGGGACCTGCATTGCGGTTAAGCCTGCCGGGAAATATCACCGTCACCTCCTCTCCCGACGACGTGAAGAGCCCACCGGTACGGTAAAGGCTGTGCGCCCATATCAATTGAAACAACCCCTCAGTCATCATCCGCCCCCTAAAACATATTTATCGACGCTAAAAAAAGCGGCTCATCTCTTCATGGTAACTACGTGCGGCATCGTGGGCTTTGCCTGCAAACGCCGCTCCGTTGTCGGCAAATATGATGGCGCGCGAGACATTGATGAGTAGTCCGCCGTCGGCATTCATGGCATCGGTGCACACGGTGGTCACATCGCCGCCTTGCGCCCCAACGCCAGGCACCAGCAGGAAGTGCTCGGGGAGCATTGCCCTGATTTCGGCAAGCTGCTCCTTGCGGGTTGCCCCTACTACAAACATGGTGTTGGCGGGTGTGCCCCATGATGCAACCGTGCGCAGAACCTTTTTATAAAGTGGTTCTCCCGCGAATTCCTGCAATTGGAAATCGACGGAGCCGGCATTGGAGGTTAGTCCCAAAACGATAGTCCATTTGTCTGGGAACTGCATGAAGGGCATTACGCTATCCTTGCCCATGTAGGGTGCTACGGTGACACTATCGAAGGGATAGGTATAGAAGAAAGTCTTGGCATATTGCTCTGATGTATTGCCAATGTCGCCACGCTTGGCATCTGCAATCGTGAAGATGCCTTTGGGGATGTATTGTAAGGTTTTTTCGAGGGTGAGCCACCCCTTGGGGCCTGCGGCCTCATAAAAAGCAGTGTTTATTTTATAGGCCACCGTAAATTCATGGGTGGCATCTATAATTGCCTTGTTGAATTCGAAAACCGGATCTTCGGCACCGAGCAAGTGTTGAGGTATTTTGTCGATGTCGGAGTCCAAGCCGACGCACAATACTGATTTCTTCGATTTGATGGTAGCTACCAGTGCCTGACGGTTCATGCTGCAAATGTAATACACAGCATCGCTAAAGGAATAAATGTTTCATTTTGAATTGTTCTCCATTTGTATATAGTCGATAATACTTAATGGGAACGTATATGTATTGAGGGTTGAGTCGAGCTGGCGCCAAATTCGAAAAGCGAATCAATCAAATTAAAACTACCTTTGCATGTTCAACAGTCATCAAAATGGGTAGTGGTACATTTCGCGCCGGCAAAGGCTCGGACGAATCGGGAAAATCGGACAAGCCGAAATTTAGAAACGCCAAGCCGACCGGTGGGAATAAGTACGATGGTCCCGCCCGTCCGAAGAAGGAATGGGATGGCCCACGTAAAGAGGGTGGTTTTTCCGGCTCGCATCGAGATGACGATGGCCGGAATGCCAAAGGGTCGGGGAGTGAAGGAGGCGGAGAGCCCGGCAAGCGCAGACGTGGGTTTGATGCCGGTGAACAATCAACAGAAAAAAAACGTAGTGACGGTTTTGGCGGTGCGAAGCCCTATGGGAAAAGTCGGCCGGGTTCCTACGGCGACAAGCCCAATCGGTCAGACAAGCCGCCATTCAAGAAGTGGGAAGACCGCGGCGGTTCTCGTCCCGAAGGCGACAAGCCCCCATTCAAGAAATGGGAAGACCGCGGCGGCTCGCGCCCAGAAGGCGACAAGCCGCCATTCAAGAAATGGGAAGACCGCGGCGGCT
>CAIVHI010000195.1 GCA_903905685.1 uncultured Bacteroidota bacterium
GCCTTGCATCCTATAGAATTCGATGCAGGCACGTGGGGAGAGGCATGCGCAGTATGCGCGCATACTGCGGCGCATGTTCAGTGTTTGTTGATGAACCTTTTAATACTCAAAGGGTTGCTGGCAAGAAGGCTTATTTGCTGTCGGGGAATGTGCAGGAACCTCGGGCTCCCGTTGAGTTGGAACCGGTTGTGGTGAGGGTTAGGGTGCCGCCACTTCTGGAGCCCGCCTTACCCCTCGTAATGCCGTTGCCATACAAATCCTGCTCGATCCGTTCGCCCGACATGGAGTTGCCACTGACGTTCAATTGGAACGTTTCGTCCTTTTTACAAGAACCCCTTGCCAACGGAGCACGGTGTGGTGACCGTGGTGCTGCTTCCTGCCTAGAACAGGAGGCCGGTAATACCGCATGGAGAGCGGCCATGCCAAGCGCCAACGAATTGCGATGCCGTATTCGGACTGGTCAATTTTACGAACCCACCTAATACCAAGGTTGAAATGATACCCGCGCCAATAATGTTCGAATCACTTTCAATGCTATTTATATAAAATAATATATTATTTGCGTATAGTGGTCTGTAATAGCAGTGCATTTTGAATTTGAAATGATAGCCCGGAGCGGAATGCACCCGGCCAAACGGGACGGATGCATTCCAATTTTGGATTTAAATTTCACTTCATTCCTGTAATCGTAAAAATGGTTGACTGCAATGTGGTTTTCCCTGCTATTCTCATGTGGTATTGCCCTGGAGGCAAACTTGGATTCAAGCTGATTTCGGTACTGAGGGTGACCCCTCCTGTATATTCCAAGGTCCGGCTCAATATTTTACGCCCAACAACGTCGGTAATCTGGATGTTTATGGGGTATTCGTCAGCAGTTGGGTAGCCGCGCAAAATGAAATTGCCCGTGTTGGGATTGGGAGCGATGGTGTAGCCGGCATTCGATGGGTGCCCGCCAATCAGCCCCTCCGGAGCAACGACCACAACCAGCCAGTTAAATCCTTTGATACCTTCGCACGCACTGCCCGACCCCGTTGTGACCACGCAACTTACGGAGTCGAGATTGTGCAGGCTGTTCGTGATGAAGTCTTTGGCGGTTGCTCCCGGTACTATCACGCCGTTTACATACCATTGGTATGCCGGGTCAAAGCCTCCATATTGCACATTTGCCGTCAGCGTATCGTTGTGACCCGCTGCCACCAGCATCCCGGGAATCGCAGTTACGGTTACTACGATGATTGGATCTACGTGCACCATGAAGGTTGCCTTGGCGGTGTCTGTCGGCAACGGACAATGGTAGTTGCTGACCATCGTACACGTCACTATATCGGAATCGTTGGGCATGTAGGAGAGGGTGTACATGCCGCTACCTGCAGGGTTGCCGTTTAAAGACCAAGACATCAATGGCGAGTAGCCACCGGCGGCGGTTGTTGCCGTTATCGAGATAGGTTGGTTGGTGCAGGCATGTGCACCCGTCAGGTTCACCTTGGGGGTGTCATAGGCAACAATCACCACCGTGTCGGTTGCAGAGGCGGTGTCCGGTATGGGGCACTGCGAACTGCTGATCATACTGCATCTCACAATGTCGCCATTTGAGGGGCTATAGGTATAATTCGTAACCCCTGTGGCTACGGGCATCCAGTTCACGGTCCAAAAGAATTGTGGGGTGGCGCCGCCCAATGTCGGAACCACGGAATAGGTATTGGTCGCCCCCGTGCAAATCGTATCGCCAAGAGTAGAAGTCATGGTGACTACAGGATTCGTTACGGGTTCCACGGTCATTTTGATGGGATTGCTTGTTACGGTGTTGGGTATTGCACAGGTGGCGTTGCTCACCAACACACATCTCACCACGTCCGCATCGGCGGGGCTGTAGGTGAAAGGGTTGGTATGCGGTGTGGTGCCTATATTGTTGACGGTCCAATTGTATGTAGGTGCGTTCCCGGGATTTACGGTAGCAGCCGTAAATGTGGGCATGGTGCCCTCACATACGGTATCCTTCGGGCTTACGGAAATATTCACCAACGCCGTAATGGGGGCCATAGCATATACGGGCCGGGTGGCCTGACAACCCGTTGATGTTGCCGTATAGGTAATCACGACGTTGCCCGCCGATATGCCGGTAACTACACCCGTCGCTGGAGTTACCGATGCTATGGTAACGTTGCCGGAGGTGAAGAGGCCCGGTGTCATAACATCACTGAGGTTGAGTGTTTGGCCGACACAGACCGTGTCAAATCCTGCGATTGGGGCAGGGAGCGGGTTCACGGTAAATGTCTCAACCGTGAAGCATCCTGTTGTGGGTAGGGTATAGGTGATATGGGTTGTTCCAACGGATGCAGCCGTCACTACGCCTCCCGAGAATGATATGCCTGCTATGGCGGGATTGTCCGAAAACCAGTTTCCGCCCGTGCTGTCGTCAAGCAACGTGGTGGTGGCGCCGTTGTTGCATAACTGGGATGTTCCCAATATGTTGCCCGGTAGCGCATTCACGGTCACTGCGCGGGTGGTACTGCAAATCCCAAGGTCGTAGGTCATAACGACGGTGCCGGGAGCTATGCCCAAAACCAGACCGGATGCCGAGTCTATGCTCGCTATTGTGGTGTTGCCCCCCGTCCAAAAGCCGCCCGTTGCGGCATCGGTAAGCGTGGTCGTCAGCAAAGGACAAACGGTCGCTATGCCCGAGATGGGTGCAGGTGGTGGCTGAACAGAAATCGTTGTAGAGATAAAGCAACCGGTACTGGAGATGGTGTAGTACACGGTGTCGGTACCTACAGCGTTGCCCCAGCCCACACCGGTAAGTACATCTATACTGAAAATCGCGGGGTTGGTGGAATACCAGGTGCCTCCCGGCATTGCGTCCAAAAGGTTGGTGCCGGACGAATCGCAAACACGAGTGATGCCGGCAATCGGAGAAGGCGTCATGTTGACCGTGAACGGGCGGGATACAAAGCAGCCGTTCATGTCGGACGTATAAGTGATTATGGGTGTCGCCGCCGTCGTGCCCGATGTCACGATGCCCGTCACCGCATCCACCGTGGTCCCAACTGTCGAAATCGTCCAATGTCCCGGCACGGTAGCATCGGTTACCGTACCGGTATAACCCACACAAACGGTGCTGTCGCCCAAAATCGGGGCCGGGTAGTCGGTCATGATAATGGTCTTGGTCGTCCTACATCCGGTAGTGATGGAGTATGTTAGGACGGTTGTACCGGATGCAATGCCCGTTACAATGCCGGTTGTCGATACGGCTGCGAGACCTGGAGGGAGGATGGTCCAAGTACCTCCAATTGTGGTGTCGGAGTATGTTGCTTCAGCGTTTGCACATACCGAATCAGTTCCGACGATAGGGGAAGGAAGGGCGTTCACGGTCTCTATACGGGTGGTAAAGCAACCCGTTCCCGGCAACATATAGGTAATGACGGACGTGCCGGCCAGTACGCCGGTCGCTTCACCGGTACCGCTATTGATGGTGGCGACGACGGGTGTACCGGATACCCATATACCGCCTACCATCGTGTTGGTCAGCGGAGTGGAATCGGCAACGCAAATCGTGGTGCTCCCCGTGATTGCGGGCGGAGTGGGGTTGACGGTTACTTGAACCGTTGCGTAGCACGCCGCCGGGGGAATGCTGTAGGTGATGGTTGCAATACCCGCTCCCGTAGCCGTCCAGACCCCACCGGTAGCGGTAATGGAGGCTGTTCCTCCTGCCGAGCTTGTCCATGTTCCACCGGCAACGGTGTCGGTAAGGGTTGCAGAATTGCCCTGGCACAGCAGTAGCATTCCGGATATGGGTCCGGGTGATGGATTGACAGTCACGATTTTGGTGATGCTGCATCCTGTAGTGGTACTCGTAAATGCTATGGTCGTGGTTCCGCCGGCAATACCGGCCAATATTCCGGATGTCGAGCCTATGGTTGCTACAGTAGGGATACTGCTGGTCCAAGTGCCGGTACCAGATGCATCGGCAAAGGTGGCTGTATGTCCTGTACAAACGGTTGCCGGGCCGCTAATGCCCGCAGGGAGCGGGTTTACCGTTACTGCTACGGTGGCCGAACAACCCGCAACGGTATAGGAGATGATTGCGGTGCCGCCGGCTGATGCCATTCCGGTGACCACGCCGGTGGATGATACAGAGGCGACGCCGGGTGCACTGCTCGTCCAAGTGCCGCCCAGTGTAGTGTTCGATAATGTTGTTGTATTGCCGTAACAAACCGTGGGTGTGCCCATAATGCTCGCCGGCGGTAAACACGCTATGTCGATTATCACTTGGCCATTATTGCAATTGGACCCTTGTGTGTGCGTTACGCCCGTAACGTAAGTGGGGTTGGTGTAGGACGAACCTCCACCGCCTCCGCTACCATAGGAGCCCGAGCCACCACCATAATAGCCGCCTCCACCTCCGCCACTGCCGTAGGTGCCGGTGTAGCTTGCGCCGATTCCAAGTGCTCCTGTCGTCCCGGTGTAGATGGAGCATACCCCGCCGGCACCGCCGGCAACTTGAGTTCCGCCTTTCCCGCCCGATGTCAACCCACATATGTTCGATCTTCCATTGCCACCCGTAAGCCCGCCACCGGCACCGCCAATATCGCCCAGGCCGGTACCATAACCGGCTCCGGGGCAAAAGTCGCCGCCGCCACCGCCGCCGCCGCCCGCAACAACCAGGGTTGTTCCGGTGGCGTTGTCATTGATTGTGGTGCCGCCACCTCCTCCTGCCCCCGGCCAAACGACCGTGAAACTGTTATCGCGCCCGCCGCCGCCGTAGCCGCCAACGCCTGAGGTAGATGAACCGGCTCCCCCTACTACAATGTTGAGCACCTGACCCGGAGTGACGGCCACCGTGCACTGTACGCGGCCCCCACAACCTCCGTCAGACTGATAATTTGCCGCCCCGTACGAGCAGTTTACGCCACCACCTTTGGCCCCTTTAGCGTCCACAGTGATACTGGTTACACCTGCGGGAACGGTATAGGTCTGTATGCCGCCGGTGTAGTTGTAGGTGGTTTGCCCCATTGCACGATAGGCAAGAAGGAAGTGGAGCAACATCACTGTTTGGAGGGTCTTGGAGGCTGTCCATCCTCCCAAAATCAATCGCTTCATAGCCTCGTAAGTTTTGGCAATCGGAATGAATCTTCCGAAGTGCACGTAAACTTACGAATGTGTTTTTATATTAAAATAAATATCTTTTCTGATAAAATTTATTCCCGTAGCATTCAAACGGTTATCTTTTTTTAGGGGTGCGACGGGGCATAAAAAAGCACATCCGGGGCCATTCCCCGGATGTGCTTTTTTATGCCCCGTCGCACCCCTAAA
>CAIVHI010000196.1 GCA_903905685.1 uncultured Bacteroidota bacterium
GAAGTTTCCTATCAAAAGCCTGACCGACTAAACGCGCCGCACGGGCTTTGTGTTGCCGGTTATTAAATGCGTTAGTGATATCATTTGCAATTCGTTTTAACGTCGGGGCTTTGATGGGTCAAGGAAAATGGTTAGTTTTGCAATTGATTTTTTTTAAAAATTTTTATTTAACAAGTATTTTGAGATTAATATTGACAGGAAATGAAATTTGCCGTGATCATCATAACCCACACCGCGCCCGAACAGACGCAACGGCTGGTTGGCAGGCTCAATACCGGCGACTTTGACTGCTACATCCACGTAGACAAAAAGGTGGACATAGAGACCCACCGCGATATGTTCGGAATGGAGCATATGTATTTCGTTGAGGAACGTTTTGATGTGCAATGGGGTGGCTATTCGGCCATCGAGGCCACACTAAGCTGCATCCGTAAAATGGTGGCCTCGGGCATAAAGTACGACCACGTGAGCCTGTTGAGCGGCCAGGATTACCCCATTAAAAATGCCGAACATATTTCGCGGTTTTTCGCCGCCCATCCGGGCAAACAGTTCATGCTCTACAAAAACATGGAGACAGAATGGCAGATTGCCAAGGCACGGGTGGAAAAATACCATTTCACCGACTTCAATTTCAGGGGCAAGCACCGGCTGGAAGATGTCGTGAATTTCCTGACCCCCAAACGAAAGTTCCCCATTGATATGGAATTGTTCGGCAAGGAAACCTATTGGTCCATAACGGGGGAATGCGCGGCCTATGTGGCCAACTTCATCGGTCGTCGCCCCAAGCTGCAACACTATCTCAAGTACACGTGGGGCGCCGACGAGTTCCTTTTCCATTCCATCATCCTCAATTCGCCCTTTAAGGATACCGTGGTCAATAAAAACTATCGCTACATGGTGTGGCCGCCCGGCGAGCCGCGCCCCAAAGTGCTGACCACCGCCGACCTCCCCGACCTTCTGGCATCCGATGCGCTGTTCGCCCGTAAGTTCGACATGGCTGTTGACGGAGGCGTGCTCGATTTGATTGACGCCCACACCTAAAACCTATACCGAAGAGCGATTTTCAGATAGAGTTTGAGGGCGAGCAGTACGGTGGTCTTGTTGATATCCAATCCCAGCGACGCTTTGGCCAAGTTGGCCGCTGCAGTCTTGTTCCGGTATTCGTGATACAGCTTGTGGGCGATGTGGCCTTCGTAAATGGCCCAATGCCGCCGCGCCTTCTTCATGATTTCCAACCTTCGGGCGGCCGGCAGTGAGGTCTCGTTGACGGCCAATACGGTTTGCACGTCCTGCGCGAAAACGCCCGATACGAAGGTGTCGCTGGTGTTGTTGCCGCTGCGGATGCGGTAGCAGGCCAAGTGTTTAGGCGAATACAGCAACGGGTAATTGGCGGCGACCCGCACCCACATCAACCAGTCTTCGCAACACCGTACCCCATAGAAGCCACCCAGTTTTTCGTACACGCTTCGTTTTACCACCATCGACGGCGTTTGGATGCGCTGCACCACGCCCATGAGCCCAATGGCATCCTTGATGGGACCCGCGTGGTCTTGCACGGGTGTTTCGGTATATAGGGTTTTGTCTTGCTCGTCCACAAAGTAGAAATCGGTAAACGCGGCGCCGGCATCTGGGGTGGCTTCAAAAAGTTGTTCCACCTCGCGGTAGAAGCCGCCCAACACGTAATCGTCGCCATGCAGCAGGTGGATGAGCCGGCCTCGGGCACGGTTGATGCAGGTCTCGAAGTTGCGGAGGTGCCCCACGTTTTTGGGCTGGCGGTAGTAGGCCACCCTGCCGCCACTGCAGCGGTACACCAATGCGGCCACGTCGATATCGGTACTGCAATCATCCACCACCTCTATCTGCATCTCCTCGGGGCCGGGGCATTGGGCAAGTACGCTCCGAATCGTGCGCTCCAGATATACGCTGCAATTGTAGGCCGGTATCATTACCGACCACAGCGGGCGGACTTCGCCCGCGGGGCGCGGCGCGATGGCGGGTGGTTCTTTGGGTATTCGGTCTTCTGTGTGCGTCGGCATGTTCAATGGCTTATTCGGGAATATGGAAGGTAATGCAATGCTTCAAAGAGTCGATTAACAGGCGGGTATACCGGCGGGCGCCGCCGCCGCTCAAGTGGCAGTCGTCAATGAAGTCGCCGTAGGTAACGGGGATGTCGAAATAGTTGATGAACAATACATTGGGGATGGTGCGCAGCCGTGCCCCGAATTTCTTGACTGCCACCGACTTGGCAGCCTCATAATGGCCCGGACGCGGCGGCGAGAAGCTGATCACCATTTGGTGTACCATCTTGGCGCGGTAGGCAATGGCTTTCACCAAGTCTTCCATTTGTTCGTCGGTGAATATGTTGGTCGACGAGTTCCACCTTGGGGAGTCGATGGGGATGGGCTTCTCGGGGATGATGACCGAACCTGTGCTGTCGAACTTCAGGCTCATATATTCGTTTACGCTGTCTTTCCGGGTGTACTCGGCATACTGGTCTACGTGGTTGCAATAGGTGGCGAAGTTCAGAAAGATGTTCAGGTAGTTGATGGCGGCGTCGGCCTTGTAGGGGAAGCCGCTGTAGCGGTAAATGGGCGAGGGGCCGAAGTCGGTGAAGTGCAGGTTGATGAAGATGTCTTTGTCGTTATGCCAGATGTCGAATTTCTCGAAGTCGGTAAATTTCAAGCCCCACGATGCCAAGTTGATGACGGGCACATGGAACGAGTCCCTGATTTGGCAACCGTCGATGGTATACAGGTTCATCGATGAACCGATAATGACGATTTTGCTCTCTTGCAACAGTTGCCGGTGTTCGGCTATGAATTTGGCTTTGGC
>CAIVHI010000197.1 GCA_903905685.1 uncultured Bacteroidota bacterium
ATCACCGATACTCCTCATGACGAACTCGTCGGTATAAAAGGGATTGGAAGCGCCATAGGGCTCAAAATCAAAGAATTACTGGAAACCGGACGATTGCCGTTGCTCGATAAAATGGTCGACATGACGCCTCCCGGTATTCTCGAAATCATGTCGATAAAGGGTTTGGGACCTAAAAAGACGGCTGTCATTTGGCACGAACTCGGCATCGAGTCGCTCGGTGAATTGGAATATGCCTGCAATGAAAACCGTTTGGTCACCCTTAAGGGCTTTGGGGCAAAAACCCAAGCCGCCATCCTTCAAAACATCGAGTTCAAGAAAGCCAACAGCGGCAGTTTTCTTTGGGCTGAGGGTAGAGCATTTGCCGACCACTTGCTGGCCCGCCTAAAAGTGGCCCTGCCTACGCAGCGGTTTGAAATCACCGGCGATGTTCGCCGTCAATGTGAGGTAGTCAAGTCGGTCGACATACTTACAGATGCTGGATTCGCCGATGTTGAGGCCTATTTCGGCTCCCAGCCCAACAAAAGCATTGTTGCCGAAACCGACCGCGTCATCGTCAAATTCGATGCCTTTCCTGAGACAAATGTCGTGATTGCCGCGTCCGATATGTTTTATTTGGACTTATTCAAAACCACAGGTAGTCCCGAATTTGTTTCCTGTTTTCTCGATATCCATCCCGCACCTCCCGTACTTACTTCCGAAGACGAACTTTTTACCACTCACGGCTTGCAGCCCGTTATTCCGGCACGTAGAGACGTAAAATATAGTGCCGAATGGTATAATCGACAGGTGGCAAAACCACCGATACAGGTGTCGGATATTCGCGGCATCATTCACAGCCATTCCCGCTGGAGCGACGGTATCAATACCATCGAAGAGATGGCTATCGCTGCACGTAATGCGGGTTTCGAATACTTGGTAATAACAGACCACTCCAAGACTGCTTTTTATGCCAATGGCCTTAACGAGGAGCGGATTATGGCCCAACACGTTGAAATAGACGCACTTAATGCCAAATTAGCTCCCTTTAAGATTTTTAAGGGCATAGAGTCGGATATCCTGTCGGATGGCAGCCTAGACTATGCCGACGACGTTTTGGCTACTTTCGATGTAATTGTGGCATCGGTGCACAGCAACCTGAAAATGGCTCAAGAGAAAGCCATGGAAAGGGTATTGGCTGCGATACTCAACCCCTTTACCTCTATTCTTGGGCACCCTACAGGGCGGCTGCTGCTATCGCGGCCGGGATACCCGCTCGATATGAAGGAGATAATCGCCACATGCGCCCGGCACAAAGTAGCTATCGAGTTGAACGCCCATCCCCGCAGATTGGATGTTGATTGGCGTTTTATCGACGAAGTTTTGGATGCCGGGGTCATGATATCTATTGACCCTGATGCCCACTCGGTTGCCGGCTTTAGCGATGTGCAATATGGGGTGGCTGTAGCCCAAAAGACGATGTTGCAACCCAATGCCAATGTGAGTAGCCTAACACTATCGGAATTTGAAAGATGGGTGGCCGTGCAAAAGGCAAAACGCCCCAAATAGGGGCGTTTCAGCAAATACAAGTACTTAAAAAAATATGTAATATATCAAATATATCCGTTCCAAGCGTCTTCCAACATAGGCTGTTTCAAGTCTTTCTCAGAGAGGATGGCATCTTTAAGATTTATTTTCCAGTCGATACCCAAATCAGGGTCGGCATAAAATACGCCGGCCTCAGCGGCACGATTGTAGTAATTGTCGCATTTGTAGAACACCTCTGCGGTATCGGTTAGCACGGCATAGCCATGCGCAAAACCATGGGGTATTAGGAATTGCAACTTGTTCTCAGCCGACAACTCGATCCCGAACCACTGTCCATAGGTTGGGCTAAACTTCCGGATATCTACCGCTACATCCCAAATTGCGCCTTCCAGTACGCGAAGCAATTTTGTTTGTGGCGATGGCTCGTTTTGGTAATGCACTCCCCGAAGCACATTCTTTACAGACCTTGCCTGATTGTCCTGTATGAAGTTGATTCTGATGTGGGCCTCGGCCTCAAGCGTAAGTTTATTGTAGCTTTCAAAAAAGTAGCCACGTTCATCCCCATGTATGGTGGGCTTCAATATCAGCAGTCCGTCTATGGGTGTTTTTTCAATAGTCATGGTAGTCGGTTTTATTGTAGTAGGCTCAATACTCCATTCGTTATAAAGCCCAATTCTTCATCGGTAAGTTCGGTATGCATGGGCAGCGATATCACGCAATCCTGCAAAGCATCGGTAACGGGGAGCACGGCATCGGCGCAACCGAATGCTTTTAGCATGTTTTGTTTGTGGCACGGCACCGGGTAGTAAATCATAGACGGAATGCCCAATTTCGCCAATCCCTGCTGCAAGGCATCGCGGTCTGCATTTTTGAGTTGCAGGGTGTATTGATGATAAACGTGGTAGGCGTAAGGCGCACGGTAGGGAGTTACGATATTCGGGTGGCCGGCAAATGCCCGATCATAAAAGTCGGCAGCGGCTCTGCGGGCAGCACAATAGTCGTCGAGGTGGCGCAGCTTGATGTTGAGCACTGCGGCCTGGAGCGAATCCAACCGACTGTTGCAGCCCACCATCTCGTGATAATAGCGCACTTTTTGACCGTGGTTGGCAATCATCTTCATCGTTTCGGCCAATTGGTCGTCATTGGTGAAGATTGCACCACCGTCGCCATAACCGCCCAAATTTTTGGATGGGAAAAACGACGTACAGCCAATCATGCCCATCGAGCCTGTCTTAACCGTTTTGCCGTCGGGGAACGTATACGTGCCGCCAATGGCTTGTGCATTGTCTTCAATCACCGGTATGCCATGATCGGCCGCAAGGGCCAACAATGGCGCCATATTGGCACTTTGACCATACAGGTGAACGGGAATGATGGCTTTCGTTCTGGGTGTGATGGCATTTCTGACGCTGTCTATGTTGAACGTGAACGTGTCGGCATCCACATCTGCAAATACCGGGGTTAGGCGCAGCAGTGCTACTACCTCAACGGTGGCTATGTAAGTGAAGGACGGAGTGATGACTTCATCTCCGGGCTGTAGGCCTAATGCCATTAATGCTATCTGTAGGGCATCGGTTCCATTGGCGCAAGGCACCACGTGCTTTACGCCCAAATAGGTGGCCAACTCTGTTGCAAAACGGTTCACCTCGGGGCCGTTGATGAATGCAGAGCTCTCCAAAACGTTTTGGATTGCGGCATCCACTTCGGGCTTTATCTTCAAATATTGTCGTTTCAAATCGACCATTTGCAGATTATGCATGGCTTTTTTTGACGCAAACCTACAACTTTTAGTTTGCACAATACAATACGGCCCGCTTCCAGGTGGCGGCTCGGCACGATTTAAGCTTCGTGCAACATATTTAGATTAAATGTTAATTATCTCGAGTAAGGAGGTAGTCTGCCAATTCTTCCAATGGCCACTTTCTCGCCGAGGGTATGGCTACGTCTTCCAAGTTTTGGTAGGCCTGCCC
>CAIVHI010000198.1 GCA_903905685.1 uncultured Bacteroidota bacterium
AGAAGTTCCATTAAACGAAAGGAGTGCTTATATTTGCGATAAAAAAAACGCAATTTGACAGCCCATATACCCGGATTTCCGGACAATGGGAGGTTGGCCGGCTCGCAGGATCTTGTCTAAATTATTGCGTTTTAACGTTATATATGTTAATTGTTTATTGATATGAAAAGGATTTTACAGATTGCGTTGATGGTGGTTATCGGTAGCTTTCCGCTGGGCTCCAATGCTCAAGTAATCGTTACTACAGCCGGAAACGGCACAGCAGGCCTCACCGGAATTGGCGGCAGTGCTTTTACTGCGGAAATCAATGCGCCGTCCGGCGTAGCAACAGACGCATCCGGGAATCTCTACTTTTCCGATGAAAACAACCATCAAGTGAAGATGGTCAATTCTTGTGGCGTGATTTCGATCGTTGCAGGAAGCGCTTCAGGTGCGTCAGGTAGCACAGGCGACGGAGGTGCTGCCACGGCAGCTTTATTGAATTCGCCTGCGGGTCTGGCATTTGATGCATCAGGCAATCTGTTTGTTTGCGATAAGGGGAATCAAGTCATAAGGAAAATCAGTACAACAGGCATTATCACTACGGTAGCAGGTACAAAGGGATTCAATGGTAGCACCGGAGACGGTGCTGCAGCCACGCTGGCTAAGCTGGATGCGCCCAAAAGCGTGGCAGTTGACGGCTCGGGAAACCTTTATGTTTCTGACCAAAACAACCATCGCATCAGGAAGGTGAATACGGCCGGAATTATTTCCAACTTTGCCGGTAATTCCTTGGGCCTCAATGGATCAACTGGCGATGGCGGTGCGGCTACTGCCGCTAAATTGAACTATCCCTCGGGGATAGCGCTCGATGCTTCCGGCAATCTGTACATTGCGGATGAAAATAATTCGGAAATCAGGAAAGTAGACGGCACAGGAACCATTACCACAGTTGCCGGAAACCTAACCGCGGGCTTCGCTGGAGACGGCGGTAATGCAACGGCTGCCAATCTCAATTTCCCAACAGGCGTTTATGTAGATGCCGCTTCCAGCAAACTCTATATTGCCGATCAATCCAACAATAAGATAAGAGTGGTTACTGCCGCCGGTGTGATTTCTACGGTTGCCGGTTCATCCACTACTTCCGGCTATTCGGGAGACAACGGCGCTCCGACTGCAGCAGTCTTGAATGCGCCTTACTTTGTGTCAGGCAATGCATCAGGCAGAATCTTTTTCTCCGATAAGAACAATAATAGGGTTCGCACGATGTTCACGAACCATGCACCTACGTTCATTAATGGTCACAGCCAAACGTCTACTACTTGTGCAAATTCAGTTGCTGTCTCCATCAATGGTTTCTTGGCAGCGCATGACACCGATGGTGGTCAGTCGATCACTTGGACTGTGCTGAGTGCCCCCCATCATGGAGCTATCACCGGAACATTCACGGCGGTTTCCACCGGCTGTGGTTCTATCACACCGGCTGGCTTGGCCTATACGCCTACTACTGGATATAGCGGTACCGATTCTTTCAAAATGTCCGTAAGCGATGGAACTACCTATGATTCCACAACAATCGTCTATACCATTACTCCGCTTCCTAACGCCGGCGTTATATTGGGAAACACCACGATATGCTTAGGAACGGCAGGGACTTTGTATGACGCAGTTACTGGTGGTACTTGGAGCCTGTCCAACGGTGATGTTACGCTTGCACCAATTGGTAGCGACAGCGTCGTGCTTACATCCGCCGTTCGTGGGTTAGACACCCTTACTTACACCGTGAGTGGTGGCGGTTGCAATGCACAAGTATCCAAGACCATTGTAGTCGGTCCATATGTCAGCAATATCGTTACGCCCAATGCAGGTCATTTCTGTATCGGGAATACCTACACCATGAAAGATTCCGTAGCATCGGGAACTTGGTCGAGCAGTGACACGACGATTGCTAAAATCAGTGCGCTCGGGGTGGTCACTCCGGTAGCTGCAGGAACTGCCACCATCGCCTACTCATTGGTAGCTTGCGGTTCGTTGGTTGATGCTACCCAAGTGGTGAGTGTTGGTACCAGCCCTGCACCGGCCACCATTACGGGTAGTGCCATTGTTTGTCCCGCTTCTACCACCACACTTACCCCAAGCGTAACCGGCGGTTCTTGGAGCGCGAGCAATGCCAATGCGTCCGTTGCTGCCGGGGTTGTATCTTATGGTGTTGCCGGCGTCGATACGGTTTCTTACACGGTTACCACAGGGTCATGTAGTGCAACCACGACACTTGCCGTTGTTACCGCTCCCTATGCAGGTGTAATCACAGGTTCGAATCTTTCCTGTTTGTCGAATGCAAGGTCTACAACGCTGAGCGATGTGGTTCCCGGCGGGAAATGGATGAGTCAAAATACTGCAATTGCTACCATAGATTCCAATACCGGCGTTATCACTGCCGTAACTTCCGGTAGCGTATTCATCACCTACATGGTGCCTTTCACCACCTGTGGCGACACCGCATATGCTACCAAAAGCATCAATGTAAGGGCTTCGCCGGCGGTGCCTAGTCCAATCATTACCACGACCTCAACAATCTGTCAGGGATCATCCATAACGGTATCCGACACCACTGCAGGAGGCACTTGGAGTGCAACCCCAACTTCTCTCGCCGGCTTGGTGACTACAGGTAGTGATTCCGCAATAGTGTCAGGCTTGTCAGGCGGCACTGCATTGATTAGTTATTCCGTTACGGCCAATGCGTGCGTTTCTTCGCGTGTTCTAACTGTAACAATCAGTCCGTTGCCAACGGTTGCCCAAATTACCGGCTCCACCAATGCTTGTGTGAGCGCATCTCGCGATACGCTTTTTGATGCTACGTCGGGTGGTACATGGAGCAGTACGAATACGGCTCTGGCAACCATTGGTGCCACCACAGGTATCATTACCGGGGCTAGCGCCGGTACGGTCACTATGGACTACTCGGTGTCCAATTCGTGTGGCACGACTACGGTTACCAAGGTCGTTACCGTGAATCCTGCACCAAATGCAGGCACCATCAGTGGGCCGTCAAGCGTTTGCGTGAATCAAACCATAACGCTTTCCGAAACCGTCTCTACTGGTTCTTGGTCTCACCTTTCTCCCCATTGCGGTATTTTCCCTTCGGGTGCCGTAGTTGGGCTTAGCGGTGGGTCCGATACCATTTCCTTCTACATTGGTACCGCATATTGCGGTACAGCCACCGCAAAATTCCCCATTACCATCAACCCACTTCCAGTTAAGGGGTCAATCCTCGGACCCGCTGCAATCTGCACCGGAGTGACGACAACTTTTGCAGACTCCAACTTTACAGGCACCGGTGTTTGGTCGCTCCTTAATCACGACACGGCGAGTATTACTTCCACGGTTGACACCTTTGGTTTGGTTACCGGTTTAGGAGTTGGAACCGACACGCTCAAATTCGTGGTTACCGATTTGGTTCATGGTTGCGGCAAAGACAGTACCTATAGGGTGCTTACTGTGTCTGAGTCTCCGGTAGCCGGCATAATCCTTGGCGATTCCATCCTTTGTACCGGTTCCAATGAAGGTTTGCGTGATACGCTTTCGAATGTGTCCACCGGTCACTGGAATACTAAGAATACTGCGGCTTCCATCAATGCCGCAACCGGATTGTTGAGTGCGCATCACCCGGGACTCGATACGGTAACCTATACTGTTTCAACGCCGAGTTGCGGATCAAGTGTTGTCACGTTTAGTGTTTCCGTGAAGCAGGTACCGGCTGCCACCGCCATAACCGGCCCGTCGGTCGTCTGTTTGGGGACCATCGATACCTTTAAAGAAGTTGCTACCGGTTATAGTTCCATCAAGTGGTACAGCGTGTCCAGCTCCGGCTACATCAACCTTACTACGGGAGCCATGCACGGTTTGCATCCGGGTACCGACAGCATTTTGTGCGTGGTCGCCTCCCAATACTGTGGTTCCGATTCCGTTTATAAATCCATTTCCATCAACCCATTACCAAATGCGGGTAACATCTCGGCACCCCATTCTTCAATTTGTGTCGGTGTTACCGATACGCTAATCGATGCCAGTACGGGTGGTGTTTGGTCAGTCAAGTTGCATAATACTACAATCGACACGGTAACCATCCCAGGTTATCTTGCCGGCGTTGCAAAAGCCACCAAGGCCGGTGTAGACACCGTAGTTTATACGGTAACGAATGTATGTGGAACGGCCGTTCAAACATACGCCCTAACCATCAATGGTTTGGCATCAGCCGGCAAGATATCTGGCAGGGTAAGCTTATGTCAGCATGATTCTGTAGCCTACGCCGATACCGCCTCAGGTGGTTTGTGGTTGGTTACGAACAATTTGGCCCAAGTATTGAACAGTGGAAAGGTGAGGGCAGATTCAGTAGGCAAGGATACCGTACTTTATGTGTTGACCAATATTTGCAGTTCGGATACCGTCAAGTTGCCAATTACAATTGGTATGGCTCCATATGCTGGGATTATTAGGGGCAATGTTGGAAAGCTGTGTAAGGGCGACCAGATCTCCTTGTCCGACAGCATTGCGGGAGGCGTATGGTCGCACACGGGCCATGTCATTTCTTTGAGTTCGCGTCCCGACACGGGAATCGTTAGGGCGGTGAACGCGGGAGTGGACACCATACGTTATCGGTATACCAATAGTTGCGGAGCTGATACTGCGGCGGTAGTCATTTCCGTCAATCCCCTGCCTACAGCACCTGCAATAACGACACACACGGGGTCGCGCCTATGTTTGAATACGATGTATCAGAACTTTGGTGTGGATTCCATTCCCGATAGTGGTTATTCGTACAAATGGTCGGTTACGAACGGGGAGTTGTATGCTACCGATTCCAGCCACCAATACTGTTTGGTGAGCTTTAACCAGCCGGGCTATAGTTACGTCAAAATAGAAAATCAGAATCGTGCTACCGGTTGCCGCCTTGCTGACAGCGTAAAGGTGTATGTTGATTCCACGAGTTCGGCTCCGATGTCGTCTGTTATCTACGTTAGCCCTGAATTCTTCAGTTTGGATAATTCGGCCACTTCTTATCTGTGGGGTTATGATGACGCCAAGACAAAAGATTCTACTTCGTTCCCCGGGGAAATCAATCAAAGCTATTATAATCCCTCTCCCGACTTCAAACACTACTACTATTGGGTGATTTTGAACTACGGCAAGTGCTACCAGAAAGTGTATTTCAATGCACCGACAGGTGTTCAGGAAGTTCCGACGTCTACCGAGGGTGTAGAGATGAAGTTGTTCCCGAATCCCACCAACGGCTCTTTCAATGTTGAAGTGCTAGGTGGTGCAATGGGCATGGAGTTCAGTGTGAGCGTAATGGATATTACGGGCAAGGAATTGAGGGCTCAAATGCTGCAGGATGGCAAAGGAAATGTGGATGTCAACGGTGTTGCACCGGGTCTTTACATGGTAGTATTGCGTAGCGGGAACCTGAAGTTGGTTACGAAAACAATTGTAAAAAATTAGAAAACTGAGTTGTTTATGAAAAGGAAACTGCTGTATGCCGGATGTGCGTTATTGCTTACGGTTTCGGGTGCAAATGCGCAAATGCGGGGTTATTTCCAGAGTGGTACCGATGGCTATGCTCAGGTAGACGTGCTTTATGGTAGCCTCACCAACTCGTTTTCGCGCGCCAAACTGGAGGCTGCTTACAGTAACTATTGTAAGGCCTATGATGGTAAGTTGAGTTTTACGGATGGTAAGTCGGTAGGATTTAGTGCCAAGGTAGGGTACTATCTGAATGAAAGTAAGACTTTCGGTGTGACCGTCGGCCTTATTTATCAACGACAGTCGGGCACGATGAATTTGGATACCTTCCATGTTGAATATCAATCGGTTGATTCTAAGAAGCGTGTTTTCCGTCAGTTGCTTTCTTTACATCCGGTTTCGGAGACCATCAATTCGCAGAATATCAGTTTGCCGTTTATGGCACACTACCAAAAGAAGTTCTCAGAAAGCTTTTTCATAGGTATCGATGCCGGCATTTTGTATAACGTCAGCATGTCTTCTGATTATTCATCGAATTCTACGATGAATGAAGAGGCCATCTATCAGTACAACTCCACAACCAAAACATTCGTATACAATTCAAGTCCAACCCCATCGGGTCCCGGCTATATCCCCATTACTTTGGCACAGTATTACAAGACTTACCCGAAAGGGAACGCTCCGGGAGCCTACCTTACCACCTATGGTGATAATTTTGGTGCCAACGTTGGTCTGAACAAGCCCCTTACGGGCAAAACGGGTAGTGCCAATTATTCCAACGGGAGCATTGGTTATTTGATAGAGCCCTCGGCCAATTTTCAACTTACCGACCTGACGTTCTTATGTATCGGTATGTATTATGCTTATCAGGACATCAACAATGTTGGCAATTCGAAGAAACAGTTGGTAACCGGTAAGGCGGTTTTCAATGGTTTGGTGAATGGCACGACCTCCGTGCAAGGCACTTCAATTGGCGTGAGTGTAGGTGTAAAGTATGCTCTTAGGGGTAGGTCGGCCACCATCATGGATTACGTAGAGAAGTATTGATAGCTGTACGTTACTTTAGAATTTTGAGCCGGACATTAGATGTCCGGCTCACTTTTTTTAGGGTTCCATCGCCTGCTTATACGGCGGGTGCCCCGTAGACGTATCAAATCTCGGGTGTACATCGTGGCCCTGTCGGTAGTTCGCTGCGGTAACTTCTTGCGTCAAATGAGCGAGTTTCATTCGACGGAGCAATTTATTTGTTATTCGATATTGGGGCCACGGCCAGCATTGGGGTTGCCGAATTGAAGATTACATCCTGGTAAAGGGCATATAAAGGGCTGGTATGCCCGACGGGATTTTGGATGGAATTGAGTCTTTCCCTCGTTGTATTGGGACGATTTGGGGTTCTGTCTAGCGGGTGTCGTGGCAATATGGGGCTGTATTATTTATGGTTGGAGATTTCCTTGTTGTCGTTGGCCGTGTAACGAAGAAGGGGATGTGTCCCGCTAACCCGAGACACATCCCCTTGAAATTACTTGTCCTAAGGCGTGGCTTATCGCCTATGGCCACCGCCGCCGCTACGGCCCCCGCCACCAGAGCCGTGGGTTGCGCCCCCACCGCCACCGTGTCCTGCAGGACTTCCTCCAAAATTGCCACCGCCGCGAGAAGCACCATTGAATTGGTGTGCGGAGTTTCCTCCACCACTACCCGGGTTGGCTGCCCTTTGCACGGCACCACCCATCCGCTGTCCGAATCCGCTGCGCTGAATATTGCCGCCAAAGCTGCGATGGGAACCGTTGCCTTCTTGACGTGGGTTACCTTGCATCCTGTTATTGCCTTGCATCCTGTTGTTGCCAGATTGTACGTTGCTGCCCCTATTGAAGGAATTGCCGTTCCGTTCGCGGAATGTATTCGATATTGTGGAGGAGGTTCTGTTGGCAGGTGCCAAACCTGAATTGCGCAAACCTAAATTGTTGGGCGATGCCGTAGTCATTCTGAGGGTATTGTGCCCGTTGTGGGTGGCTGCAAATCCTCCTGCTCCGGCTACACGTGGTCCGTAGCCTCCGCCGCGATAACGCATTCCGTCGCCTACGCCGGCATAATAGCGGTTCCAATACCCATTGTAGTAGTGTCCATACCAGCCTCCACAATAGTAGGGGTAATTATAATAGCTTCCGAATGCAGGACATCCCCACCACATGTTGAAACCCCAATAGGACGACCAATAGGGCCCGAATCCGTAGGACATTCCCCAACCGGAGTACCAAGGGCTCCATCCCCAAACGGGATCTACCCAGTAGCGATCGTACCAGAACGGATTGTAAAACATGCTGTAATAGCCCATATTGTAGAACGGCTCGTCGAACCGGTTGATGCGGCTCGAATAGGAGTCGTCGTCATAATCTACATATTCGTCTCCGCCGCCCGATTGTTGCGTGCCAGAATAGCGGTCGTCATAATTGTTCTCCCCCGATACTCCCGAACTTGTTGGAGCCTGTTCCGGAGCCGATGTAGCATCGGCCGATTGGGCGGTAGACTGCGCCCGCTCCCGCCGTTGGTCGCGCCCTGTAGAATAGATGTCATCGGTTTGTGCATTTACCGACATCGTTCCCAATACCATAATACCTATCAGTAACAGCCGTTTCATTGTCCTTTTGTTTTTTGCGGTAAAACCATAGTGAAATTACTACTTTTGCCCGAGTTTGCCAACCGGCAAAGCAAGAATAGGACATCCAAAAGTGTGCCAAGTTTACTATGTCTAAAATATTAACCAAACGCAGTGAAGATTATTCGCAGTGGTATAACGATACCGTGCTGAAGAGCGGATTGGCCGATTATTCGGCGGTTCGTGGATGTATGGTCATCAAACCCCATGGCTATGCTTTGTGGGAAAACATGCGAGATGTGCTCGATGCCATGTTCAAAGCCACAGGTCACAGCAATGCATATTTCCCATTGTTTGTCCCCAAAAGTTTGTTTGAAGCAGAGGAGAAGAATGCCGAAGGCTTTGCCAAAGAATGCGCAGTGGTGACCCACTACCGCCTGAAGGCAGATCCCAACAACAAGGGGAAATTGATTCCGGACCCAGAGGCGGTGTTGGAAGAAGCACTGGTTGTGCGGCCCACCAGCGAGGCCATTATTTGGAATACTTACCGTAATTGGATTCAGTCTTATCGCGACTTGCCTTTGCTCATAAATCAATGGGCCAATGTGGTTCGCTGGGAGATGCGAACCCGCCTGTTTTTGCGCACGGCCGAATTCCTTTGGCAAGAAGGGCATACCGCCCATGCAACTCGCGAAGATGCTGAAGCCGAAACACTGCGCATGTTGGATGTTTATGCAACCTTCGCAGAAGAATACATGGCACTGCCTGTTGTTAAAGGGGTGAAAACGCCAAACGAGCGATTTGCCGGCGCCGAAGATACCTATTGCATTGAGGCATTGATGCAGGACGGCAAGGCCCTGCAGGCCGGCACCTCGCACTTTTTGGGGCAGAATTTCGCCAAGGCATTCGAGGTGAAATTTCTCACCAAGGAGAATCGCCAAGAGTATGTATGGGCTACCTCTTGGGGGGTGTCTACGCGCTTGGTGGGTGCATTGGTGATGGCGCATAGCGACGACGACGGATTGATTCTCCCGCCTCGCTTGGCTCCCGTGCAGGTGGTCATTATTCCGGTATACAAGGGCCCTGACTCGAAACCCGAAATTGACGCAAAATGTGACGAAATGGCCGCCGCTATGCGCACCAAGGGTATAAGGGTGAAGATTGACAACGATGAAAACACGCGGCCGGGGTGGAAGTATGCCGAATACGAACTCAAAGGCATGCCCATACGCATTGCGATGGGATTGAGGGATATGGCCAACGGAGTAGTTGAATTGGCCCGCCGAGATACCAAGGAAAAGTCGCTGGTGCCACTGGAAAATATCGAGAATTATGTGGCTGGACTTTTGGTGGATATCCAGCACCAGATGTATACAAGGGCATTGAAGTTCAGAAATGAGAACACGAGGACGGCTGACACTTGGGAAGAGTTTACCACCATGCTCGATGCCACGCCCGGCTTCATCTCGGCACATTGGGACGGTACCCCAGAAACCGAAGAGAAAATCAAGGAACTTGCTAAAGCGACCATTCGGTGCATTCAGCTCAACAATCCTTTGGAGGACGGCAAGTGCATTTTGACCGGCAACCCCTCCAAACAGCGCGTGTTGTTTGCGAGGGCCTATTGATAGCGGTTTACAACACATAAAGGAACGGGTTGCAGTTTCCAAAAGCTGCAACCCGTTCCTTTATTTGTATTGATTCCAAAAACTGCACATTTTCCGTATTCGGGAGAAGGTCCGTTTTTTGGGAATATCGGGCTAAACGAATATAGATTTCAATTTGGAGATGGTCTCAGTGGGGTTGGGCGACCCGAATACGGTATTGCCGGCTACGAGCACGTCTGCTCCACTAGCGAGCACCGCATGGGCATTGGCCAAAGTAATGCCACCGTCCAATTCAATGAGGCAGTTGGAACATGCTTCGTGAATCATGTGCTTCAGCCTGCGTATTTTCAGCGTTACACCTTCTATGAACTGTTGCCCGCCGAAGCCCGGATTCACCGACATCAAGCATACCATGTCTATATCCCCAATGACCTCCGACAACACCGATACCGGTGTGTGCGGATTGAGCGCCACTCCCGCCTTCATACCCAATGCTTTGATGGCTTGCAGATTACGGTGCAGGTGGGGTGATACTTCGTAGTGTACTGTTAAGATGTCGGCACCGGCCTTTGCAAACTGCTCGAAATATTTTTCCGGCTCCACGATCATGAGGTGAACGTCGAACGGCTTTTTGGCCACCTTCTTAATGGCAGCTATCACGGGCATCCCGAAGGTGATGTTGGGCACAAACCTGCCGTCCATCACGTCCAAGTGAAACCAATCGGCCTCGCTGTTGTTGTTCATTTCTATTTCGCGATCCAAACACAAGAAATTAGCCGAGAGGAGCGAAGGTGCTATTATTGCCATGATGTTGATTTTCTGTTGGTGTGGTTTAATGTTACCGTGACAGGGCACTGAAGGTTAGGGGTTACGGTCGCCCGGTTCCTTGGCGTGCAGGCGCTTCAATGCCTTTTTGGGGCTTTCGTAAGTGGGGTCTATCAGCAAGGCGTGGCGGTAGTCGGTTACCGCCTGTTTTAAGCTGTCCATGGCTTCATAGCAAACCCCGCGGTCGTAATAGGCCGTCGAGTTGCGTGGGTCGGTCTTGGTCACCATGTCGTAGGCACGAAAGGCTTTTTCCAAGGAGTCTTCCGACATATAGATAATGCCCAAATTGAAATATGCGTCGGCATAGTGGCGGTCTTTCAAGATGCACTTCCGGTAGGCCTCCTTGGCCAATGCATCGTTATGGTTTTCTTGGTAATACACGCCCTTCGCGAAGATGGGGAACACATCGGAGCTGTCTATTTTGGCGGCCTTTTCCAAGTAGCGCAATGCAATGGAATCCTTCCTTTGGCTATAGATAACTGCCAGTTGCACCACCGCATCTTTAAAGTCGGGCGCCACATTCAGTGCGGTTTGAAAGCTGGATATTGCTTTGGCGGTGTCCTTCATGTCTTTATATAGCATGCCCTTTAAGAAGTAGGCTTCGGGGTTGAAGACATCGGCGCGGAGCACGATGTCTACCTGTTTGAGGCCTTCGGCGTGTTTGCCTATGTAGAGAAACATCTTGGCAATCTTCAACCTCGACTTTTTGTCCTTAGGGTCGAGTTGGAGGGCCTTTTGGAGCCACTGCACCGAGCCGTCGATGTCTTTATGCTCAAAATAATAATCGCCAATCATGCTGTAGTATGCGGCATTGGTGGAGTCTAGTTTTACGGCATGCTTGTAGTCGCGCAGGGCTAGGGTATCCAGTTCCAGTTTGCGCAATGCGTCGCCGCGCTGAATGTATAGTTTGGCATCTGTGGGGGTCGTGGCAATTTGTTCGGTGAGCGCCTTCAATACCGCATCCGACTTAAGAATGGGGTTGTTCTCGGCGGGGTCGCTGTTTTTTGGGGTGTTGTGGCAGGAAACCACAGCTACAAGCATCAAGCCGAGGCAGGCCGCCAACCAAAAAATCCGCAAGGTCTTCATGCTGCAAAACTAATGACTGTTGACTTAAAAATAGCGTTGGATTCCACCCGCTGTCCCGCCCCTGAAATACCCGACTAGAAAAACAGCAAAAAGCCGTTTGCAAAATAAAATATTCCTACGGCACCCAACGCCACGCCCACCAGCCATACATATTTCTTTTTGAGCAGTGCGGCGAGCGAGGATAGCAAGACGGCGATTTGGAGGAAAATGACCGCCATCCCGAAATTTTCCGAATGTTTCTTACTGTTCTCGCGAAGGTCCTCCAGCTTTTGGGCTTCGCCTGTGATGCTGTCTTTTTCGGCCTTATAGGTTTTTATCCGTTGCGTGTAGTTGGATATTTTCGATTGGAGTTGCTCGCGGGCGGCGGCAGCGGTTTCCTTGCCCATTTCCATCTCCAAGTTCTCTTTCTGCATTTCGCATACACTCTGCTTGATGCTCTTGGCCTGATAAAAAGCCCATTGGTCTGATGCCTTAGACTGCGTCAATAGGGATTTGGTGCCATAAGAACCACCTTTGAAAGTGGATAGCGTTGCACAAACCGCTATCAATATCGTTGTGGCTGATAGGTAGTTGAGCCAGATTTCCTTTTTTTCTTCGGCAGTTAAAATATTAATTCCAGGTTTATTAATTTTTTTAATACAAGCATACAGCGTTG
>CAIVHI010000199.1 GCA_903905685.1 uncultured Bacteroidota bacterium
ACCGCTATATTGCATGAACTACAATCCGCCTTACTACAAGGCCCTTTTCGAAGCCTATGGGTTCAAGCTGTATTTCAATCAGATATGTTTTGGTATGAAGGTGAACCACAAGGTTCCCGACAAAGTCTTTCATCGTCATAAAGCCATCTCCGAAGATCCCAACTACCGGGTGGAACACATCCGCAAGGGTCAACTTGACAAGTATGCCAGAGATTTCAACTATGTTTATAACAAGGCTTGGGCGGGGCATGGCGGCGGCAAGACCTTGGAAGAGAAGCATTCGCTCAAAATGTTCCAAACCATGAAGGCCGTAATAGATGAGCACATCACCTGGTTTACCTACTACAAAGACGAGCCCATAGCCATTTGGATCAACCTGCCGGACCTCAACCATTATTTCAAACACCTGAACGGTAAGTTCGGTTTGCTGCAAAAATTGCGGTTCCTGTGGTTGAAGCAATTCGGCAACTGCGGCAGGTTTGTAGGGTTGGTGTTTGGGGTTATTCCCGAGTTTCAAGGCAAGGGCGTAGATTCGTACATGATTATTGAAGCCGCAAAAATGATACAACGTGAAAACAAGTATCAAGATTATGAAATGCAATGGATTGGCGACTTCAATCCCAAAATGGTGAACATGGCCGAGGGTTTGTGTAGCAATCGGACCAGGAATTTGGTTACTTACCGCTATATGTTCGACCAAAATGCCCCCTATGAGCGGCATCCCTTGTTGAGGTACTGAAAATGACCAGACTTGTTTCGTTGGGCGGAGATACTTTATGTACATTTACATCATATCGGTAAAACGGCACTGATAGGATGGCAAACAACACATCGGCTTGGGGAGATTTTTCGAGTGACCTCGTAGGGGGAACGGCGGCCATGTTGTTGGCTTTGCCCTCTGCCGTGGCATTTGGGCTCATCATTTACGCCCCACTCGGCAAGGAGTTTTCCTCTATGGCCGCCATTGGCGGCATCATCGGTACCATTACTTTAGGGCTTATCACACCGTTGTTGGGTAGCACGAAGGGCTTGGTGTCGGCACCGTGCGCGCCTGCGGCAGCGGTACTGTCGTTGTTTGTGGCAGAGTTGGTGAAGTCGGGCATGGTGCCCGTGCAGTTGGTACCGGTCTACATCACGCTGGTTTCTCTGGCGGCCGGGTTGTTGCAAATCGTGATTGCCGCCATAGGTGGTGGCGACTTCATCAAGTACATCCCCTACCCGGTGGTTACGGGGTATCTAAGTGCCGTAAGTGTACTGATTTTGAGTCGGCAAGTACCCAAAGTCTTGGGCTTTCCAAGAGGGGTGAAATTGTGGCAAGCACTCATCTCTCCTACCGATTGGAAGTGGGAGAGCATGCTAGTGGGCGGCATTACCATATTGACCATGGTCTATGCACCCAAAATCAGGAAGAAAACACCGCCCATCATATTTGCATTGTTGGCAGGTTTGGCATCCTATTTCCTGATTTCCATTTTCGAACCAGGCCTGCAAACCCTCACCGACAACCCATTGCTCATCGGTAAAATTGCTGCCTCTACGTCCGACATCGTTTCGAACATTGGCGGACGGTGGCTCGCGCTGGGCGACGTAAAGTTCAATGGCGACTTGCTCGAGATGCTCGTAGTGCCCATTGTGTCGCTGTCGGTATTGTTATGTATCAATACGTTGAATGCCTGCGTGGTGCTCGATACGCTGTCTTACACCCGGCACGACTCCAAGAAGGAAATACAGGTACAGGGTATAGGCAATGCCATTGCTGCAATGCTGGGCGGCATTCCCGGTGCCGGACTGCTCAATGCGTCCATCATGAGCCAAACGCGCTTACGCGACAAGGCCGTTAGGCGCATGCCTGCATTGGTTGTTGGTATTACGGGACTGGCCATACTGCTGTTTTTTGCGCGACTGGTTGCTTGGATTCCAATCCCCGCGCTCGCAGGTATCCTTATCATGGTGTCGTTGCGTATGATAGACCGCAAGAATTTCGCACTGCTCAAAAACCGCGCTACTTGGCTCGATTTCGCAGTCATCATCATCGTGGTTTTGTCTGCCGTTTGGTTCAGTTTGCTGGTGGCAGCTTGTGTGGGTACGGGCATGGCCATTTTTCTGTTTTTCAGGGAGCAAATGCGGGCACCGGTCATCAGGAGGCTGGCCTTGGGCAGTGAAGTGTTTTCCAAGAAACGTCGCCTCGCCTATGAGCTGGCCGTGTTGCGACAAGACGGCGACCGAAGTTTGATTGTAGAACTACAGGGCCAACTGTTCTTCGGCACGGCCGACCAGTTGATTTCCACCGTTTTACCCTATCTCGACAAATGCAACTACGTAACGCTCGACATGCGAAAACTGCAGTCGGTTGATTTGACTGCCGTCAATATGTTGAAGCAGATCAATGGGCGGTTGAATGAAAAAGGCGGATATTTGATATTAAGCGCCGTGCCCATGAGCTTGCCCACCGGTAAGAACATCAAAGATTATCTGAACGGTTTGGGCCTCATTGAGAACGATAGCCTAATTTTTGCCGATAGCCTCAATTCGGCGTTGGAGTGGGTGGAAGACGATGTTTTGGCTTGCGCAGGAGCCATTAGGTATGACGACCGCAGCACGCTGTTGCTTAAGCAGATGGAACTTTTTGAAGGGTTTCCGGATGCCGTGTTGGACGAATTGGAAAAGTGCGCCACGGCTAAGACATTCGCCGCAGGGGCTACGATATTCAACATTGGCACCGAAAGCGATGAGTTATACCTCGTGCGTAAGGGTACCGTGAAACTGATGATTCCGCTTAAGAACGGTACGGCCCACCACCTGCTCACTGTGGGTAAGGGAAGTATTTTCGGCGAAATGGCCTTCATAGACCACATCCGCCGCTCGGCCGATGCGGTTGCGGTAGAAGAATCGCATATTTATTCGCTCTCCCGCAAAGCATTCGAT
>CAIVHI010000200.1 GCA_903905685.1 uncultured Bacteroidota bacterium
CAGCATTTGCCCAGACCAATTTTGTGTTATCGAACGGCTATGTTTCCGACTACCGCTACCTGTACTTAACGGTAACCGATGCGGTTATCCATAACCTGGCCGACCTCGGCAACATCATTGTCCGCAATGACGGCAAGCGCATCGTATACCTGAAAGACATTGCCAAAATTGACATAAGGGATGCCAAAGAATATATTAAAATAAACGCCAATGGTAAGGATGCATTGCTGGTGGGCGTCATGAAGCAGCCCGATGCCAACCTGCTTGACGTTACCGCCGCCATCAGGGCAAAAGCTGAAATCCTGCAAAAAACACTTCCTGCCGGAGTTACTTTAAAGCCCTATTATGTGCAGGCTGATTTTGTGGGCGATGCCGTAAGAAGTGTGACCGACAGCCTGTGGATAGGCTTGGCATTGGGTATACTTACCGTGTTGGTCTTCCTGCGGTCGTTCCGCTCGGGCACCACGGTTTTAGTCATCATCCCCATTACCCTGTGCCTCGCCCTCACTGCAACCTACCTATTGGGTTATACCCTCAACATCATGACCTTGGGAGCCTTAGCGGCCACCATGGGGCTGATAATAGACGATGCCGTAGTGGTGGTGGAGCAAATTCACCGCATAAGGGAAGAACACCCCGACCAATTGCCCGGAGACCACGCCTTACTTGGCGTAAAGTACCTGTTCCCGGCCATGTTGGCCTCATCATTGTCCACCATAGTCATTTTCCTACCCTTTGTGCTGATGGGTGGTGTGGCAGGTGCATACTTCAAAGTCATGACCACTACGATGGTGGTTACCCTGGCCTGTTCGTTTTTCGTCACTTGGGTGGGTCTGCCCATCGTTTACCTATGGTTTGGCAATAAAAGCCGTCCCAACTCTACTGCACCCACGGGGCATACCGGCAACAATTTGAAATGGGTGTGGTGGTTGCTCAAATATCCGGCCATTGCACTGGTGGTCGTTATTGCCCTTGGGGCGGCCGGCGCCTATGTGCTCCCAAGGTTGGAGACCGGCTTCCTGCCCGAAATGGACGAAGGAAGCATCGTTTTCGACTACAGCTCCCCTCCCGGCACCTCCCCCGAAGAAACCGACCGCATGCTGCATGAAGTTGAAAAAATAATCGTCCGTATACCCGAAGTAGATGCATACTCTCGCCGCACAGGCACGCAGTTGGGCTTCTTCATAACGGAACCCAATAGGGGCGATTACCTCATACAATTGAAAAAAGGCCGCAGCCGCACTACCGAAGAAGTCATTAGCGACCTTCGCAAGCGGGTGGAGTCAACCCAACCGGCATTGCGCATCGACTTCGGCCAAGTGATAGCCGATATGCTCGGTGACTTGATGACCACAGTACAACCCATTGAAATTAAAGTTTTTGGCGACAACCCCGCCAGATTGAGGGAGCTGGCACGGCGGGTTGCGGCTACTGTATCGACCGTGAAAGGTACTGCCGACGTATTCGACGGGACAGTTATGGCGGGCCCCAGCATAAGGGTGGAACCCGACTATGGCAAATTGGCCCTTATGGGGCTCACACCCGCAGGCCTGCACTACCAAGTTCAGAATGCCATCGAGGGCAATGTACTCGGCACTATTCCTGAGAAAGAACAACTCACCAATATCAGGACGGTATATCCCGGCAATAGGGCGTTGGGTGTAAACGAGTTGAAAAACCTCCCGATTTTCCTCGCCAATGGCCGGCTCATACCCATTTCGTCGGTGGCCAATATATTCACCGATTCGGGAGATGCCGAAGTGCAACGGGAAAACCTGCAAGCCATGAGTGCCATAACCGCCCGTCTTGACAATCGCGACTTGGGCAGTGTAATGGGCGAAATAAAAGGCGCCATTGCCAAAAACATCGTCCTCCCCCAAGGCTATACTTTGGAATATGGCGGCAACTACATGGAGCAGCAGCAAAGTTTTAGGGACCTCATCGAAATTCTGGCGGCCGCAGTGCTATTGGTGGTATGCGTAACGCTGTTTTTGTTTCGCGATGTTGCGGCTTCGCTTATCATTCTATTCATTTCCCTGTTCGGGATCGCGGGTAGTGGCATCTTGCTCTACCTCACCGGCACTGCGTTGAATGTGGGTAGTTATACCGGCATCATTATGGTGGTTGGCGTGATTGGCGAAAACGCCATTTTCACGTTTTGGCAGTTTAAGGATGGACTGAGGACAATGCCGGTAGGCGATGCCGTGGTATTTGCCATTGGTGCCCGCCTGCGCCCAAAATTGATGACGGCCACGGCCGCCATTGCAGCCTTGCTACCGCTTGCGCTTGGATTGGGCACAGGTGCCAAGTTGCACAAACCCCTCGCCATTGCAGTAACGGGAGGATTGCTTGCAGCACTCCCCATGCTTTTGGTAGTATTGCCCGCGGTACTGAAAACGGCTTATGGGAGAAGGAAAGCAAAGTAGCATGAATAAACCACCTTTGGTTCCGCCTCATCTGCCATGATGCAAAAGCAATCGCCTGTGAAAAGATCTAATATGAGGCCGAACCAAGTATCGAGCCAGATTGCGGAAGCAGCGACGTCCTTTCCTGCATCACCCGTTTGGTCATGGACCTTCGATAGGCTCCGTCTGAGGCTTTGCTCCAATGCATCGCCAGCCAATCCAACAACGATTTAGAAGCCAAAACGAGCGCTCATGCAACAACAGAACAACTTACTTTGGCTATTCGCGCTTCCACGCACGAAGGTATAAGGCGGGTGGTACAACAACCTTATTCTTCCACAAAATTCAAATCCTTTCCGAAAGTCTCCTCGGTAAGGATGACGGCAGTGAGGCTGATGGCCATAACCACGGCACCTGTAATGGCACCCGCCTTGATGTAGTCCACATACTGCTCCAGAAAACTGAAAAGGCCAATAATGAGGCCTACGGACCCGCGGACGATGTTGGGAACCGTGGTGGCAGCCGTTGCCCTAAGATTGGTTCCAAAATGCTCCGCCGCCATGGTAACGAACAATGCCCAAAATCCGGTGGCAAAGCCCAAGAACATACAGACACCATACATATGCTCGGCGGTGCCATTGGTCTGCATAAAGTAGAGCACAATCCCGATTATGGTAAGGCCATAAAAAAAGTAAAGCGCCTTTTTACGACTCTTCAAGTAATTGCTGATGAACCCGATTAGGAGATCGCCAATGGAAATGAAAATATAGGCATACATCACCGACTTCCCGGCG
>CAIVHI010000201.1 GCA_903905685.1 uncultured Bacteroidota bacterium
ATGCTCACCTATGGCGACGGCGTGAGCGATGTAGACTTGGGCAAACTGCTGGAGTACCATCGTGCAAGCGGCAAAATCTGTACCATGACCGCCATTCAGGCTACGAGCCGCTTCGGCGTCATCAAAATGGATGATGGTGGAGTCATTAGCAGCTTCGAAGAAAAACCGGCCGACTCGGGGACTTGGATCAATGGCGGATTTTTCGTGATTGAGCCCGAAATCGCCAAATACCTTCATGACGATGCCGACGACATGATGTGGGAGCGGCAACCCATGGACGACTTGGCCCGCGACCGTCAAATAGCGGCGCACCGTCACCACGGCTTCTGGAAGTGTATGGACACCCTGAGGGATAAAGAAGAATTGGAACATTTGTGGCACACAGACCCCCTTTGGAGAAAATGGTGAACCTTACCGACCTGAAAAACACTTTTCGCGGCAAACGCGTATTCCTTTCCGGCCATACCGGCTTCAAAGGGGCGTGGATGCTGCAAATACTGCATTTGCTGGGTGCCGAAGTGAAAGGCTATGCCTTGGCTCCTGAGCAGGACGGAGATTTATACCATTTAATAGCCGGCGACAAACTCTGCCACACATCGGTGATAGCCGACATTTGCGACAAACAGCGGTTGGAAACGGAATTGGTGCGCTTCGAGCCCGATTTTGTGTTCCACTTTGCGGCGCAGGCACTCGTGAGGCGGGGGTATGAACTGCCGTCGTATACCTTTTTCGTGAATGCGCAAGGCACCGCACACATGTTGGATGCCATACGCGCACTCCAAAAACCCTGCATCGGGGTAATGATTACCACCGACAAGGTGTATGAAAACCCTGAGCGCGGCCTACCATTTAAAGAAGACGACAAATTGGGTGGTTACGACCCCTACTCGGCGAGCAAAGCTGCTGCCGAGGTAGTGATTGATTCCTACCGCAGGTCGTTTTTCAATCCCGACACCTACTCCGTACATCATAAAGCCATAGCGGCAGCAAGGGCCGGCAACGTGATTGGTGGCGGTGACTATTCCCCAGACCGCATCATCCCCGACATTGTTCGCGCCATTCAATCGGGCAAGCCGGTGGGCTTGCGCAATCCTGCATCTGTAAGGCCGTGGCAGCATGTACTGGAGCCGCTGGGCGCCTACTTGGCATTGGCGGCCGGCATGGTTCAAAACCCCGTTGGCCTGAGCACGGCATTCAACTTCGGCCCCTACCCCTCCGACCTCCTTTCGGTGGAGGATTTGACCAAAATATTCATTCGCTGTTTTGGCGAGGGCAGCTACACCGACATGCAGCAGGCCAATGCGCCGCATGAAGCCAAGCTATTGCTGCTGGATAGCGCGAAGGCAGGTAAAATGCTGAACTGGTATCCAAAAATGGATGCAGCGCGCGCCATAGAAATGACGGCCACTTGGTATGCCGAAAGGAACACTTCAGCATCGGATAAGTGCATCTCCCAAATTGAGGCCTATTTTGGAAATTGATTGGGACAGGCGAAACCGCACGGGTAGTCTGGCTGTGCGGAGGTTTTTTAAAGGGAACGTATATTATGTATAATGTGAGGCATCTCCCCCTGCGAGGGGCATTATTGGTGGAGCTCCCCATGTCGAAAGACGCGAGAGGCAGTTTCGTCAAGGCATTCCATGCACCTACTTATTTGGACCTCGGGATTTTCTTCGAGTTGCGGGAGAGCTATTACTCCATGTCGGCAAAGCATGTGGTTCGGGGAATGCATTTCCAAATACCCCCGCACCAGCATTCCAAAATCGTATTCTGTCCGCGTGGAGCCATCTTGGACGTCATTTTGGATTTGCGTACATCGTCTCCCACCTACGGCCAATGTTTCGCTACCGAGTTGACCGAAGCCAACCATACCGCCATCTTCATCCCTCAAGGATTTGCCCACGGCTTTAAGTCGCTGACGGATGATGCCATGACCTACTACCTGGTATCTACCGAATACAGTATGGAGCATGACAAAGGCATCCGCTACGACACCATAGGTTTTGATTGGGGCACGGAAGTGGCGGAAATGTCGGCAAGAGACCTCAAATTTCCCGCACTCCGCGATTTTCAAAGTCCGTTTGCCTAAACCCGCCCGAGATGGAGTTCACCTATTGCCTGACAGACATCCCTCAACTTTGCCCTGCAATTTGGGAAGGCGTGAAGGACTTCAACATCATCACGTTTTCCGGCGAGATGGGCGCGGGCAAAACAACCCTGATTCGGGAGTTGTGTACATTTTTGGGTACGGATGTGCCCGCCTCAAGCCCCACATTTTCCGTCATCAATGAATATGGGTTTATTGACAGCGAGAGGAAAGAAAGACGCATTTACCACATAGACCTGTATAGGCTCTCGGGCGTGCAGGAAGCATTGGATGCCGGCATTGAAGACTGCATTGCGAATGCTCGGGCCGATGGCGACTACGTGTTTTTGGAATGGCCCGAAAAAGCCCGAAGTCTTGTTGGGCCGGTAAGGGCAGAAGCATCTATTGACACCGTTGATGCGGTAACGAGGTTGTTGACGATTTCGAAATACCGAAGCTAGAAACCGATAATGCTTAAAACGCTTGGCAACAACAATACTTACTGAACGGCTGTGGTTTCCGCCTGTGGACAAAGCGAGGAGGGACGGCCTACTGGCAGTGGGTGGCGACCTGAGCCGCGAGCGGCTGCTGCTTGCCTACCGCAACGGAATTTTCCCGTGGTATAACGAAGGCGAGCCACCACTATGGTGGTGCCCCAACCCCCGGTTTGTACTGCGGCCCGAGCAGGTGAAGGTGGCAAACAGTATGAAACCGGTGCTGAAATCCGACAAATTCGAGTTTGAAGTGAATCGGGACTTCAGGGCTGTTATTGAAAATTGCAGGGCCATTCCCCGGGCCGGCCAAGGCGGCACCTGGATTACGGGCGCCGTGCTGAACGCCTACACCGACCTTCACCATGCGGGATACGCCCATAGTGCGGAAGCCTATAACAATGGGGAATTGGTTGGTGGGTTGTACGGCATCCGTATGGGCAATATCTTTTTCGGAGAGAGCATGTTCGCCTTGGCGGCGAACGCCAGCAAATTCGCATTCATCAGTTACTGCCGGCAATTGCATCAAGAGGGTGTAAGACTTATAGACTGCCAAGTATATACCGCACATTTGGAGCGCCTTGGTGCGGAAAGAATGCCACGGCACCTGTTCATCGAACTCCTAAATTTGGAAATCCCGCCGGAAGTGTGCCGCCGATAAAAACTTTTACAGTGCAAAACCCGCAACTACTTTACTTTTTTTATATTTTTACCCCAAGTTGACACCCATAACGCCACGCTTCATGAACAATCTTATCAAAGCACTCTCCGTTTGCGCCCTTTTTGGTGTGCTTTCCACCGGCTGTCAAAAAACACCGCTTTACACTCCATCGGTTGTTGCAACCATTGGAGACCATTTCAGGTTTTCGGCAACCGGCTCCACACAGGTTTTCGATAGCAGTCATGTCGGCGACTACGGCACTACGTTGGCAGTGGTTGCCATGACTTATGAATACATGCCGGGTACTGCGGTAAGGCCGGTCATTTCCTTATATATTCCTCAAAGGATAGGCACTTATACCATCAATGAGTCGTGTTCGGCCCGTGTTATGACGGCTGCCTCGGGTTCCGGCGGGTCCGCCGGCACGTCGGGTACCATTACCGTGACGGGCAATTCATCGGGCCATATCGAAGGAACCTTTTCGTTGAAGTGTGCCGATGGTGAGAACGTGACTGCGGGCCAGTTTTATGCTCCACTCCCCCAATAAGCTGATAGTCAGTGTGAAGCTCGGAACGGCTTTGCGGTGGAAAACGATACCATGAGGTAGCTTGGTTTCGG
>CAIVHI010000202.1 GCA_903905685.1 uncultured Bacteroidota bacterium
CGCAGATTCCGGGCAAAAAGGCTCCCATTCTGATTACGAAAGCCATGATTGAAGATATGCGGGCAGGATCGCTCATCATCGACATCGCATCGGTAACCGGTGGCAATACCGACCTCACCGAAAACGACAAATCGGTGTTGCACAATGGCGTTACCATCATCGGTAATTCGGCCCTTGCAGCCACTGCTCCTGCCGATGCCAGCAAGGTGTATTCGAAAAACGTGCTCAACTTCATGAAGTTGTTTGTAGATAAAGATGGAGTGCTAAATCTGAATTTCGGGGACGACATCATCAAGGGCACCTGTATTGCACATGGAGGGGCCATCGTTAACGACCGTGTTGCAGCCCTCCTCTAAAAGCCATTCTTTTTCAAAACAGATAAAACGCAATAAATATGGATGCTATTAAGGAAATGGTGATAATGTTTCTCCGCCACTACGATTTGGTAACAGTGGTCATTCTTTCCATATTCTTGGGAATTGAAGTGATATCCCGAGTACCATCGGTGCTCCACACCCCGCTGATGAGTGGTGCAAATGCCATTCACGGTGTGGTCATCATTGGCGCCATCATCGTAATGGGCAAAGCCGCCCCCGACGACTATTTGTCGCTGGTGTTGGGCTTTTTGGCCGTGATACTGGGTACCCTTAATGTGGTGGGTGGCTTTGTAGTTACCGACCGTATGCTGGAGATGTTCGGCAAGAAGAAGAAAAAATGATTGTTCGTAAATAAAATAATTTTGTAATGCAAAGTTTCATTCTACACCTCAGTTACCTCATTGGGTCGGTAACTTTCATATTGGGACTAAAGATGCTGTCGCATCCCGAAACCGCGCGCAAGGGTAACCTCGTTGCGGCGTTCGGCATGACGGTAGCCATCTTTGCCACCATTTTCCTTTACAAATATCAAGAAACCCGTTATGCTGAATTTAAGCACCTGGGCAACCTGGGTTGGATCTTCGGTGCGCTCGTTTTGGGTACCGTGGTAGGCACCATGGCGGCCAAGAAAGTGAAGATGACGGCCATGCCCGAAATGGTAAGCCTTTTCAACGGTATGGGTGGTGCGTGCGCCATGCTGATATCGATAGTGGAGTACAACCACATGGCCCACGAAATTGCCACGGGCGTAATGGTTACTCCAGATATGGGTATGATGCTCGTCATCGTGTTGGGCATGATGATTGGTACGGTATCGTTTGCAGGCAGCATCATTGCTTGGGGCAAGCTCAATGGCAGCATTAAGGATAAAACCATCCCCGGCGGCCAAATGATCAACTTCGTGATTTTGGGAGGCATCTTGGTATTGGCGATTATGGTTCTTGGAAATATGATGCCCGCAATGCAGACGCCTATGTTCTACGGTATCGCGATTTTGGCTGCCATGTATGGCGTGCTGTTCGTAATGCCGATTGGAGGTGCAGATATGCCGGTGGTTATTTCGCTCCTCAACTCGTTCACGGGTTGCGCCGCTGCATTCGGCGGTTTCCTTTATAGTAATCCCGTTATGCTTACCGGCGGTATCTTAGTGGGTTCCGCAGGTACCATCCTCACCATACTGATGTGTACCGCCATGAATCGGTCGTTGAAGAACGTGCTCATTGGGTCATTTGGCGGGCAAAAAGCGGTTGCAGGTGAGGCCAAAGTTGGCGGCGGCACCTACAAGGAAATTTCGCTGAATGATACTGCCGTAGTTATGGCCTATGCCCAAAACGTGATGATTATTCCCGGCTACGGCTTGGCTGTTGCACAAGCGCAGCACATTTGCCATGAGTTGGAGAAAGTGTTGGAGGAAAAAGGGGTGAACGTGGTATATGGCATCCACCCCGTGGCAGGCCGTATGCCGGGCCATATGAACGTGTTGCTTGCCGAAGCCGACGTGCCCTACGAGAAGTTGCTCGAAATGGAAGAAGCCAACGAAAGTATGGGCTCCACCAACGTGGTGCTGATTCTCGGTGCCAACGACGTTGTGAACCCCGCAGCCAAGGAAGACCCCGCAAGCCCCATTTACGGCATGCCCATCCTGGAAGTGGAAAAGGCAGAACACGTGATTGTGAACAAACGCAGTATGAAGCCCGGCTACGCAGGTATCGAGAACGACTTGTTCTTCAAACCCAAGACGTCTATGCTGTTTGGAGATGCCAAAGCCGTACTCCAAAAGTTGGTGGCAGAATTGAAACAGGTTTAATGTTTAGGGGGTAGGAAAGGGCAGCCCATCAGGGAATTGTACCAACCCGCCCACTTTCAAATTGGCCATGGAATATTCCGGATGATGGAGTCCGGAAAGTGAAAAACCTTTAGTTTTGCAAATCGAGGGTCGCAATCAATATTGTCGGCCGCAACAACAACCAATACGGGTTTCTATTATGAAGCAGAGCAAGAATCGTTTTTTCCTTTCTATAGTGGCCGCCATGGCAATTTTCCTGTCTGCCGGTTATTATTCCTGCCAGAAGAGTCCGGGAAGTGCACTGGTATGCTCGGGCGTGACTTGCCAGAATGGGGGCTATTGCCTGAAGGGGCAATGCATGTGTCCTACGGGGTATGTGGATAGTACGTGCTCAACAGCCATCGTATCCAAATTTGTGGGTGCTTGGGATGTGGTGCAGACATTGACCGGCAGTACCAACCGCTCGATGATAGGGTATGACTCGGCCTATGTATTGACCATCAAGGCAAGTGCAACGCCAACATCGTTCCTCATCTATAACTTCATGGGCAACAATGAGTACAGCCAATTGGTGGGTACCCTTTCTTCGACAGATTCCTACAACTTCACTATCGATTCCATTACAAATGCCGCCATGAGGTTTGCCAATATTTCGTTTCATGGTGGTCAGGGTAGGTTCTATTTGGCGAAGAATGGCAACGATTCCGTGATTACGGCAAGTTTCTGGTTGAAGGACATCAATGCGCAGGCGTTGTGGGAGACGGATACCTTTTCGATGAAAATGACCGTACACCAGTGATTTGGTTTTGGGCAAGAATATTTCCCCGAAAAATTTTGTAGTTTCATTTTTGCATTATACCTTTGCAGTCCCGAAAATAACGGGGCAATGTTCTTTGACTTTCAAGCCACTTTAGCTCAGCTGGTAGAGCAACTGATTTGTAATCAGTAGGTCGCTGGTTCGATTCCGGCAAGTGGCTCAGGGAAATAGACAACTTCAAAAAGCATTGTTCCCGTTTTTGTTTTGGTAAATTGGGCGCATTCCACAAGTGGCCAACGTGAGCAGACTGTAAATCTGCCGTCTTACGACTTCGGAGGTTCGAATCCTCCTGTGCCCACCATTTATGTGTCAATGAAACAAGCGGAAGTAGCTCAGTTGGTAGAGCGACAGCCTTCCAAGCTGTAGGTCGCGGGTTCGAGCCTCGTCTTCCGCTCTTGTTACAGGGCAAAAAGGAATGATGTTCTTTGAAGTATCTAAATGTCTGTTACC
>CAIVHI010000203.1 GCA_903905685.1 uncultured Bacteroidota bacterium
ATCGTTCACGGTCATTACCGTGTTCACCAGTTTGAAATCATAGCCGTGGTCGGCAGCGGTGTGGGCCAGTGCCTTCACGTCTTTAGGGAAGCAACTGCCACCATAGCCTATGCCCGGAAACAGGAAACGCTTGCCTATACGGGAGTCGCCACCCATACCTATCCTCACCCAGTCTACATTCGCACCGGTAAGTTCGCATAGGTTGGCCATTTCGTTCATGAAGGAGATGCGCATGGCCAAGTAGGAGTTTGCCGCATACTTGGTCATTTCGGACGAACGCTCATCCATGAAATGGATGGGGTTGCCTTGGCGAACATAGGGTTGGTACAACTCATCCATCACCTTGCGTGCCCGGTCAGACGACGTGCCTATCACCACACGGTCGGGCTTTAAGAAGTCGTCTACAGCCACGCCTTCCCTCAAGAATTCGGGATTGGAAACCACATCGAATAAAGCAGGGTCCAATTTCTTGAGGAGCACGTCGCGTACTTTCTCGGCAGTACCTACGGGTACAGTACTCTTATTTACGATTACTGTGTATTCGGTGATTATGGTACTCAATGAATTGGCTACATCGAGCACATATTGCAAATCGGCAGAGCCATCTTTTCCGGGAGGCGTTGGGAGTGCCAAAAACACGACTTTGGCACCTTTGATGCCATCGGCCAAGGACGTTGTGAAATGCAGCCTCTTATCCTTAATGTTCCTTTCCAGCAATACATCGAGACCGGGTTCGTAAATTGGTGACCGGCCTTCTTTGAGTGCATTGATTTTGGCTTCATTGATGTCGATGCAGTTCACGACGTTCCCTGTTTCTGCAAAACAAGTACCCGTCACCAAACCGACATACCCTGTTCCTATGATGGCTATTCGCATACGTTCGAATTTTCTATGAAACGCAAAAGTAAAAATTAATCGATGGATTTTAAGGGTGGTCACAATTTAATTTTGTGGGCGTGGAAAACGCCGAAATAATGGTGTTGCAGATGAACTACTGAAACGGCAACTAATCGTAATCCTTGTCAGGGTTTTAGTGAAAATCGGGATGCCGACCCATTCGCCTGTATCTAAATCATTGTTAAGCAATGTTTTAAGATTGTGTCTACTAGAGGTGGTATTGCTCGGCATGCACCAAACATCATCTATCCCATCTTACCAAATCAAAAGTGGACGGAGGCTTTGAGCCAATTGTCGTTGGAACGACGTGCCCTGAATGGACTCTACCAACACTCGATAATCCCGAAGCGACAGCGTTTGGGTTAAATCACGGAGGTTGGCAAAATGGCCCACCACAAAAACTAAAAAAATAATATTTTTATCGTATTTGACTCTTCAGGAAGGCAATAAGACCCAAAATCGTGCCCTTTACCCGGCCTACCCTAACGGGGTCGCCGGGTGGCGGATTTCGCCTGTAAAGTTCAAGATGTACAAACGAGGCGATTCCCTCGGCCTGTATAAGCGTTAGGAAATAGTTTTTTGGAAGGAACTTTGATAAGAAGGCATCCAGTTTCCTGTAGTCATCAACTGTGTCTTGGTTGGAGTTGATACGACTTTCCAAAAGCACCAATTCATCCAATGTGGTTTGTATGGTTACCGACACTTCCAT
>CAIVHI010000204.1 GCA_903905685.1 uncultured Bacteroidota bacterium
CAATCTGCTGGCCTATGCAGTGGCTACAACAACCGATGATGCCACGTTCAACTATTCTGCCGCACTCAACATTTGGATTTATGCCAATGCCAAACTTCGGCATTTCGACTCTACTGTTGCCAAGCGTTTGGCTGCATCCCTCAATCCCCTCACGAAGCGCCATTTGGATACGTTGGAAATGTTGAGTCAAAAATATGACAACTTTGCAGCAAGAGCGAGTTCAGACCTGTATGACGACTACCTGAAAGCCAATTTACAGTCGCAGGGCATCCGCAGCTACGGCAGCGTTACTTGGAGCGCATGGCAATGGGAGGTGCAGCGACTGGCCGGGCGACGCACGCGGTTGAAAATTCCCATTTAGGCATTTCTAACTTGCACACCACAAGAGGACTATAGATACTTTTTACGGAACGTGGAACTTTACATCCGTTGTGTTTCCCAATAATTGCCCACCTTTGTGCAGCTATTGTTGACAAGTGAACGGGTTGTACTTGCCAATTCCATGTTATTAACGATGCGAAACGGCAATATTTTTTGAAAAACCCGGTTAACTTGACAAACTGATTTCCTGTTTTTAGAAGCACCACCATTTTGAAGGGGAACGGCAAGGCCTATTTAGCGTTGATTTTTGTTTGCATAGTTTGGGGAACCACCTATTTGGCCATCCGCATAGGCGTGAAGCATTACCCACCATTGCTGTTTGCGGGCATTCGGCAAACCGTTGCGGGCCTATTATTGGGCGGCATGGCATTGGCTTTCAACAAAAAGACCGATTTTTCAATAAAAAACATCCGCCGTCAGGCCCTGGTCGGCTTCCTGATGTTGTCTCTTGGGAATGGGTTGGTTACTTGGGGCGAAAAATACATTCCGTCGGGAGTGGCGGCGCTCATCTGTTCGCTCATGCCCATTTTTGCGGTGGTGTTCAACTTGGCTAGTACAAAAACAGAACGGCTGAACCTTCTTACTGCAGCCGGCATGTTGCTCGGCACCTGTGGCGTAGGGCTTATATTCAGGCAAGACCTCGCCAATATGTTTAACCCCGCCTACCTTGCCGGCATGTTGGCCACGTTGTTTGCCACTTCGTCTTGGGCATTGGGCAGCATTGTCAACAAAAAGACGGTCAACCCTGTGAATCCATTCCTCAATTCGGGTATGCAGCTTTTCTTCGGCGGCATTTTCATGTTGGCGGGGAGCACTATATTGGAGGATGTTCGCCACACGGATTTATCGGACCGCGACGGGCTTTATGCGTTATTTTACCTCATTACATTCGGCTCGGTATTGGCTTATGGGGCATATATGTATGCGCTGAGCAAGCTGCCCATAGGCATTGCCACCCTGTATGCCTACATCAATCCGCCGGTAGCCGTAATTTTGGGTTACCTTGCGCTTGGAGAGCCCATTAACGGTTATACCATATCCTCTTTTGCGGCCATCATGGTAGGGGTTTACGTTGTAAACAGGGGCTACCGGAGCGCGCACCAAGTAAAAGCGGCAAAATACAAGAACACGTTACCGGACGCTTTCCCTGAAAACGTCCCTATTGAATCATAATAAAAAAATAGAAATCATGGAGCACACCATTTCCATCTCCGCACAGGCTGAACGCATAGTAACAGACACTAGTTCGTTACCGTTCGGTAAAATACCGACCGAACACATGTTCATATGCGAATATGCCGACGGGGGTTGGCAAAATCCGCGTATCGTGCCGTTTCACGACCTCACGCTCAACCCCATGGCGCTTTGCCTCCACTACGGTCAAACGGTGTTTGAAGGCATGAAGGCATTCTATATGGATGATGGCCGCGTGAACATCTTCAGGATGGACAAACACCACGACCGCTTTACCAAATCGCTGCACAGGATGTGCATGCCCGAGGTGCCCAAGGCCTTATTTGAAGCCGCTATCTGCAAACTCGTGGCACTCGACGTGGAATGGATTCCCCGCGATGGTGATGGCGCACTCTACATCCGCCCATTCATGATTGCTACCGAAGCCCGTGTGGGCGTGAAGATAGCCGATGAATATTTGTTTATGGTGGTTTGTTCTCCCACTTTTCAATACTATTCACACCCATTGAAGGTGAAAATAGAGAACCACTTTGTGCGTGCGGCCGAAGGTGGCACGGGCACGGCTAAGTGCGGTGGCAACTACGGTGGTGCCTTCTACCCCACCCAATTGGCGAAAGATGAAGGCTACGACCAAGTGTTGTGGACGGACTCGAAAAACCACGAATTCATCGAAGAATCGGGCACTATGAATGCCATGTTCTTTATTGATAATGTGTTGGTAACCCCACCGCTGAGTGGAAGCATACTGGACGGTGTGACTCGCGATTCGCTGCTGGCCATAGCCCGCGAAACCGGAGTAGCCGTTGAGGAACGCTCCATCAGCTACAAGGAGCTGGTGCGCGCCTTTGAAGAAGGCAAGCGCGTGGAGGCCTTTGGTGCCGGCACCGCAGCAGTTGTAGCCCCAATAGCCTCGATTGCCATTGAGGGAACCGAATATGCCTGCTATCTTGGCGATGATGCGCTGATGTATAGATTGAAGCACCAGTTGTTCGGCATCCGCAAGGGCTTGGCTCCCGACAACCACGGCTGGAACTGCATTTTGAAATAAGACACTTCGGTACCGGGCACTAATTAGTGCCCGGTACCGTTTTTAGGATGTAACAATGTGTTTCACTGCTTATGGAACCCATCCACCATTTCGAAGCCCCCTACCTCTTCACCTCCAATAAAATGCTGCTGAAGCCCGAGCAGGTTCATCTGTGGTTGTCTACCCGGTCGCACTGGGCAATAGGTATTAAATTGGAGACCGTCATGACGGCCTTCGACCACTCCTATTGCGTCGGCATTCTGCATGGCGACCAACAAATTGGGTACGCAAGACTCATAACCGACTACGCCACATTCGGCTACTTGGCCGACGTCTTCATTTTAGAGGAATATCGCGGATTAGGGCTCAGCAAGAAAATGCTGACCCTTTTGTTCGACTTGGACTGGGTAAAATCCTTACGCCGCATCATGCTCGCCACAAAGGATGCCCATACCCTTTACGCTCCCCTCGGCTTTTCACCACCGGTTTATCCAGACAGGATAATGGAGATATTGAAGTTGAAGCCGTATGGGTAGTCCCAAGAAATTGAAGTCGCAAAAAACGCTGTAGATTTTCACGAAAAACAACGGGGATGCAATTCGATAAAATATCGATCAAGGGTTTCCGGGGAATCAAATCCTTGGAAATTAGTGGCTTGTCTCGGGTGAACTTATTTGTAGGCAAGAACAACTCTTCCAAGACCTCCGTTTTGGAGGCTGTATATATCTTGTGCGGTGCTTACAACCCAAATCTGCTAATCAATGTGGATAATTTCAGAGGAATGATTTTGGATGAACCAAACAAATTATTATACATATTTAACGACTTGGACGAAAAAAATGAAATCACGATTGAAGGAAGTACCAAAACAAACAAGTACTTCCGACAA
>CAIVHI010000205.1 GCA_903905685.1 uncultured Bacteroidota bacterium
TATTGTGGGTAATTGATTATGTTATACATTTGAATCCAACTTTGGGGGTGCCCGTAATGCGGGCTGAGAACTTACCCTTATTTACCTGATCGGGGTTATGCCCGCGTAGGGAAAAGTAGTAATACTGTCGGCGGCAAAAGCTCCCCCCTAAAGTTTATCCGTATTTCCGGAATCTAAACGAACTGACCGATGGACGTTTTCTTGAATGATGAATTGGTGGCGGTACCCGAAGGTGCAACGTTGGAAGGCCTATTGGTTGCGGCAGGCATAGTTGCTACCAATGGAATAGCTTTGGCAGTGAACAATCAGGTGGTTTCTAAATTGCAGTGGTCAAAGGTTGGCGTGTCGGCAGGCGACAATGTCATGGTGATTCGCGCCACGCAGGGTGGTTGATTTTAACTTTGGGTATTTTAATTCAGGAAATAATATTTAGGTGGTTGATAAATAGAGTATTATGAAACAGACTGATTTTTCGGGTTTCTACCCGAGTTCCAAAAAAGTATACGTTGAGGGCAAGCTCCACGATATCAAGGTGGGTATGCGTGAAATAGCCGTACACCCTACCATGACAAAGTCGTTCGGGGTAGAGGAAATGATTCCCAACCCCGTAGTGACGGTTTATGATACCAGCGGTGCATATACCGACCCTAATGTGGACATCGATATCACCAAGGGCTTGCCGCGTCTCCGCGAACAGTGGATTGCCGGCCGCAACGACGTGGAGCAACTCCCAGAGTTCTCATCGGCCTACAGCAATGCCCGCATGGCGGACGAGAAGTTGAAATCCCTTCGGTTTGACCACATTAAGATGCCCTACAAGGCGAAGAAGGGTGCAAATGTTACGCAATTGCACTACGCCCGCAAGGGAATCATTACGCCGGAGATGGAATATATCGCCATCAGGGAGAATCAACGCATAGATGAGTTGATGCGGGATGACTCGTTATGGAAGCAGCATCCGGGTATGAATTTTGGCGCGTCAACACCGCTCAAACTCATCACACCGGAGTTTGTACGAGACGAGATTGCCCGTGGACGGGCAATCATCCCTGCAAACATCAACCACCCCGAAAGTGAGCCTATGATCATTGGGCGCAACTTCTTGGTAAAAATCAACACCAATATCGGGAATTCCGCTGTCACTTCGAGTATCGAAGATGAAGTGTCGAAGGCTGTTTGGAGTTGTCGTTGGGGAGGTGATACCCTTATGGATTTGTCTACCGGCAAGAATATTCATGAGACCCGCGAGTGGATCATCCGCAATTGTCCCGTTCCTGTGGGCACGGTTCCGATATACCAGGCACTCGAAAAAGTAAATGGCAAGGCGGAAGACCTGACGTGGGAGATTTTTAAGGATACCTTGATTGAACAGGCAGAGCAAGGCGTGGATTACTTCACCATTCATGCGGGCGTGTTGTTGCGCTATGTGCCACTTACGGCGAAACGTATGACGGGCATCGTATCGCGTGGTGGCAGCATCATGGCCAAATGGTGTTTGGCACACCATAGAGAAAACTTCCTCTATACACATTTCGAGGAGATTTGCGAGATCATGAAGGCTTATGATGTGAGCTTCTCCTTGGGCGATGGTTTGCGCCCGGGCTCTATAGCCGACGCCAACGATGCAGCCCAATTTGCGGAACTCGAGACATTGGGTGAGCTGACTAAAATAGCTTGGAAACACGACATCCAAGTTATGATTGAAGGACCCGGCCATGTGCCGATGCACCTGATTAAGGAAAACATGGACAAGCAGTTGGCCTGTTGCGATGAAGCGCCGTTTTATACGCTGGGTCCGTTGACCACCGACATTGCACCGGGATACGACCACATCACGTCGGCCATTGGCGCGGCCATGATTGGCTGGTATGGAACGGCAATGTTGTGCTACGTTACACCTAAGGAACACTTGGGTTTGCCCGACAAGCAGGACGTTAAGGACGGCGTGATTGCCTACAAAATAGCAGCCCATGCCGCCGATTTGGCCAAGGGGCATCCCGGTGCCCAATATCGGGACAATGCATTGAGCAAGGCGCGATTCGAGTTCCGCTGGGAAGACCAATTCAATTTGTCGCTGGACCCGGAAACGGCCAAGTCTTATCACGATGAAACCTTGCCGGCCGAGGGGGCCAAGATTGCCCATTTCTGCTCCATGTGTGGCCCGCATTTCTGCTCCATGAAAATCACTCAAGACATTCGCGAATATTCCGAAAATCTGGAGGCCGCGAAGCAGGGCATGGATGAAAAATCGGCTGAGTTTTTGGGTGCCGGCGGTGAGATATACAGGTAAACCATTTATTGACGAGCCATAAATGCACGTTGCAGGATTGTGAAGCAAACCAAACCATACGTCATATCGATAGCGGGCTTCGACCCTTCTGGTGGGGCAGGGCTGCTTGCCGATATTAAAACCTTTGAAAATCAAGGGGTGACAGGCTTTGGCGTGGCAACGGCTCTCACCGTGCAGAACGACGTGGAGTTTGAATCCTGCGATTGGGTGCCGGTTCAGCGCATCCTCAGTCAAATTGAAGTGTTGCTCCACCGATTTCCCGTTCGGCATTTCAAGATAGGTTTGGTTGAGAGTGCTAGCACGCTAGAGGCCGTGCTGAACTTTCTATGGGCTCGGGTAGAGGTGCCTGTCGTTGTTTTTGACCCGATTTTAAGGGCATCAGCCGGATTTGCCTTCCATAAAGATGATGGCAATTTGTTTGCAAAATGTTTCGGACGCGTTTATGCCGCGACCCCCAATATTCCGGAAGCCCTGCACTTGTTCGGTACCGGCAAGGTTGAAGCCGTGGCCCAGGCGTTGGCGCCTACCCGATTATACCTGAAGGGCGGTCATGTTGACGGAGCCGAAGCGGTAGATTATTTTGTGGAAGACGGGCGCATCGGGGAAATTAGGAAGCCGTGGTTGCCAAACGGAGCAAAACACGGGAGCGGTTGCGTGCTGTCGGCCACATTCGCGGCCGCCTTGGCTACGGGCATGAATTTCGAGCAAGCCGCCCATAGGGCATCAGACTATACCTACGCACTGCTCCAATCGAACGAAACATTATTGGGAGACCATACCAAATGCCCAAAATATGAAGAAGATTAGCAAACTCCACTACATTACCACCGATGCCAAACTTGCCGAGGCCGCATGCGCAGGAGGTGCGGACTGGATTCAGTTGAGGTTGAAGCAGGTTCCGGTTGAAGATTATTTGAACGAAGCTATCCGTGTGAAAGCCGTCTGCAAGCGTTTTGGGGCAACGTTCATCATTAACGATAATGTGCACGTGGCACGCGATGTTGGAGCCGATGGCGTACACCTTGGTAGGGAAGATATGAGTCCCGATGAGGCCAGAAACATATTGGGAGAACAGGCAATAATTGGTTGTACTGCGAACACCCGTAAAGATGTGGCAGGCCTTTGCGAAAAAAAGGTTGACTATATTGGTTTGGGGCCGTTCCGGTTTACGGCTACTAAACAAAAACTCAGTCCGGTGCTGGGGTATGCGGGCTATAGCAGATTGATGGCGTATTTTCAGGAGGCATCGTTTACGTTGCCGCCTGTAGTAGCTATAGGTGGAATAAGGCTTGCCGATGTGGATGATATTTTAAATACGGGTGTGCATGGCATCGCCATTTCGGGGGCAATCTCCAATGCCGCCGACCCCGTTTCGGCACTTCGACAGTTCAAAAATATTACGGATACTTATAAAAGGGTAAAAGGATAGGCATTATGGATGATTTGTTACATATCGGGGGGATGAAGTTGGGCTCGCGATTACTGACGGGTACGGGAAAATTCGGCAATCATGACCTCATGGAGGCGGCCCTATTGGCCTCAGGCACAGAGTTGGTTACGGTGGCTCTGAAGCGGATGAACGTGAAAGGAGATGATGAAGATATCTTGAAGTATGTTTCGCATGCCCATATTCGCTTGATGCCCAATACCTCGGGCGTACGGAATGCCGAAGAGGCGGTGTTTGCGGCGCGCCTTGCACGCGAAGCACTGCAAACCAATGTGCTGAAGCTGGAAATTCACCCCGACCCCAAGTACCTCATGCCCGACCCGATAGAGACCTTGAAGGCGGCCGAGATTCTGGTGAAGGAGGGCTTTATCGTGCTGCCCTACATTCATGCCGACCCTGTGCTTTGCAAACGGCTTGAGGAGGTAGGTGTGGCGGCAGTCATGCCATTGGGTGCTCCAATTGGCAGCAATATGGGCCTGAAAACCCTGGAGTTTTTGCAAATCATCATTGAACAGAGTAACGTTCCGGTAATTGTAGATGCCGGTATAGGTGCCCCCAGTCATGCGGCGGCAGCCATGGAAGCGGGGGCTGATGCCGTGCTCGTAAACACGGCCATCGCCGTTGCGGGCGACCCTGTCGCAATGGCAGGTGCATTCAAGAAGGCGGTTCAGGCCGGTCGCACCGCGTTCTTGGCCGGGCTAGGCGCCGTGGGCAGAAAAGCGGTGGCCAGCAGTCCGCTCACAGCATTTTTAAGTTAAATGGTATATGATGTTTGGAAAAGTATTTGATGCTTGCGATTGGGATGCGGCCTTGACCTCCATTTTGGGGAAGACGGCCAATGATGTGGAGCGGGCACTCGGGAAAACCGTGAGGAACCTTGACGATTTCAAATCGCTCATTAGTCCGGCCGCCGCACCCTATTTGGAAGAAATGGCAAACATGAGTAGCGCCATCACCGCCAAGCGTTTCGGTAAGACCATTCAGCTTTACGCACCGCTATACCTGTCTAACGAGTGCCAGAATATTTGCAATTACTGTGGCTTCAGCCTCGACAACAAGATTAAGCGGAAGACGCTCACGTCAACCGAGATTTTAGCTGAAGCGGCCTATCTCAAGGCGGAAGGCTTCGACCACGTTTTGTTGGTAACGGGGGAAGCGGCCCAAACGGTTGGGGTGCCCTACCTAAAGAACGCCATCAAGTTGCTGCGCCCGTTGTTTTCGAACATATCATTGGAAGTTCAACCCTTGGAGGAGGCTGAATATCGGGAGTTGATAGCCGAAGGCTTGTATGCCGTATTGGTGTATCAGGAAACCTACCATCGTGAAAACTACCGCGATTACCACCTCAAAGGCCGCAAATCCAACTTCGATTATAGGCTGGCGACGCCAGACAGATTGGGAGCGGCAGGCATACGCAAAATCGGATTGGGCGTGTTGATGGGGCTGGAGGATTGGAGGGTAGACAATTTTTTTACGGCATTGCACGTCAATTACCTCGAAAGGAAATATTGGCAAACGCGATACAGCATTTCTTTCCCGCGCCTACGGCCTGCCGAGGGGCTTATAGAGCCCAAATCGGTCATCAACGATCGGGAAATGGTGCAGTTGATTTGTGCTTGGCGAATCTTCAATTCTGAAATCGAACTGTCGGTGTCTACGCGGGAGAGTGAGGTTTTCAGGAACAACATCCTCAAGCTTGGCGCCACTACCATGAGTGCGGGCTCGAAAACCAATCCCGGGGGGTATGCGGTAGAGCCCGAGTCGTTAGAGCAATTTGCCATCAACGATGACCGCTCGGCTGCGGTAATGAGTGAACAAATCCGATCAGCCGGCTATAGGCCTGTTTGGAAAGATTGGGATCGATTTGAAGTATTGAGTACTTCCGTATTATAAAATGCTAAAGCGAGACCCCTATTCTAAGACGGTGGCCGGATATTTAGTATTTTTGTGGAAACACATTCCGATCTATGAAAAAAATCCTCGCAATAGTCGTTACGGCCGGCTCTATCGCCGCATTTTCCTCGTGTTCCAAGTCCTCGTCGGCTCCTGCAAACAGTGCGAAGGTTTTGTTCTTTAATGGATGTGCCTCCGGAACAAGTTCCATCAGCGTGAATGCGAAGGTAAACGGTGCCCTCGTGAACGGCGCATCGAACATCGCATTGGATGCCAATTCCAACTACCAATACGTTACGGCCGGTGCCGCCGACAGTTTTTCGTTTGTGATCTCGGGATTGACCTACCTAACGGGTGGCACAGGTAATGTTGTTGCCAATGCAAGCTATACGGCATTCGCTGGCGGCTTTATCAACGCACCCACGTTTTTATTGGTCTCCGACGACCTTTCAGCACCAACAAGTGGTTATGCCAAAGTCCGGTTTGTAAACTTATCGGGAGACAATATGTTGGAGAGTTGCTATATAGGAACCGGTACCGCCAAATTGGATTCTAATTTGGGGCTGAATGCTGCGTCGCCGTTTTACCAGGTTCCGGCTACCACGGGTGCCAACGTCTTTATGATTCCTGCCAACCCCACGCTTCAGGCCACACTCAGCAACCAGAATTTTTCTTCAGGCAAAATCTATACTATAGTGCTTACAGGCACGTCGGCAGGAACCGGCAGTTCGGCACTTGCACTGACTGTCCTCAACAATAATTGATGGTACCAAGTGAGGCACCATTTCTCGTGGTTATAGGTCGTGTATTACCAAAAAATTAAGGTTGCCGCTTAAGTTGCAGGCGATGTGAAATGGGTTCGGAAGTCAGGTAATAATGACCTACTTTTGCGCCTCGAAAACAGGTTCGAGAGGATGGTTTTCAAGACGTTGTTTGGTCATGCCGGCATTTGTTCCGGTAGGCCGGAAAGCCGGAATCAGTCTTGGGTGTTGAATAAACTGCACTCATTTTAATCATTCAAAAAACCACTATGGGAGATGCCGGTTCAGGACCTGAAGGAGAAAATTCTCGAGGGAGACCTCAGTGGATTGCTGCATCACAGCAAAGATGACGACTATCCGGCCGAGGTGGCCAAACTTTTGGAGTCTTTACCCAAAGACTACGCCATACATACTTTCCTCGCGCTACCGGAGCCGCTCCAAATAAAAATATTTTCGTTCCTCGACCATGTCATACAACGCGGTGTGACGGAGGAACTCCCGTCTGCAAGAATCTCCAACATCCTCAACAGCTTGGAGTCTAACGACCGAATCGCGTTTTTCGATACGTTGGATGGTATAGAGGTTACCGAGTTCCTCAATCTGCTTAATGATAAGAACAGGCTCGCCACCTACGACCTCCTTGGGTATCCCGAGCAGAGCGTGGCACGCCTCATCAATACCAAGTTTACCACGGTGCGTAAGGAATGGACTATTGCCCAAGCCGTAGAACACCTTCGCCGATTTTATGACGATTCGCCCTCTGCGAATGTGATATTCGTGGTGGACAATAACGGCAAGCTTATAGACGATATTCCAATACGCCGGCTTGTGCTCAATGAGCCCTCCAAGACCATTCAAGACATCATGGATGGGTTTTATGTGAAATTGGATATTCAAGACGGCATCGACAGTGCCATTCACAAGTTCAAGGAATACGACCGCGTGGCGTTACCCGTTACCAATAGCAACAACATTCTGTTGGGTGTGGTTACCGTGGACGACGTGATAGACGAGGCCGAAGAAAAGGATACCAAGGAAATGCAGCAGTTCGGTGGTTTGGAATCGCTGGATTTGCCCTATGTAAAAACCGGATTCGTCTCCCTCATCCAAAAGCGTGCTGGCTGGCTCATCATCCTGTTCCTCAGCGAAATGCTCACGGCTACCGCCATGCAGAATTTCCAGATAGAGTTGGATAAAGCATTGGTATTGGCCATGTTCATCCCGCTCATCATGTCGTCGGGGGGTAATAGCGGGAGTCAGGCTGCCACGCTCATTATCCGCGCCATGGCACTTAAAGAGTTGTCGCCCAAGGATTGGTGGTACGTCATGCGTCGGGAAATTTTCTCGGGGCTAACGCTCGGACTCATATTGGGCATCATCGGTTTCATCCGTATCTCCATTTGGCAAAACCTCGGCTGGTTCGACTATAGCGTTCATGGAAAATTCAACTGGATGGTTGTTGCAGGTACCGTTTCCATGTCGCTTATCGGTATCGTGATGTGGGGCACGCTCAGTGGGTCTATGATACCCATTGTGTTGAAGAAATTCAAGATTGACCCGGCCACTTCATCGGCACCATTTGTAGCTACTCTGGTAGACGTCACGGGGTTGATCATCTATTTCTCTGTCGCGGCCCTCATGCTGCATATCTGATTCGGGCTGACTTCAATGCCCAATGCGCTCAAACAACTCTGCCAATCCAGTGGGAGATTTATAGATACTCACAAAGTGCGCGCGAATCTCTTTGGCTAGGGGTATATAGTTGGAGTCGAGCTCAAAAGATGGGTCGTAGCACCACATTACCACGTAGTCTACGTCTATACCCGAAAAATCTTTATACGCTTGAATGGATGCGTGCGGTGGTGCCTGCTCAATACCATTACCCGATATCATGGACAAGAAGGGATTGGCTTTATTGGCCCAAGAGAGTGGGAAGAACTTGGTTCCGGCTTCGTAGTTGTCCAAGAAAATCAAGGGTTTGTCAAGACCCATGTATTCCGAAGCATGAACGAAAAACCACCCTTGGTCTTTCCATGCCATGCCATTGCAATTGTCTTTCCGGGCTTTTGAAAAATTGAGCGGCAGTACCACCGATTTGGGCTTTATGTGGCTGCTGCAACTCAATAATTCTTCGGTTTCGTCGGAAAGGTTGTTGTAGGCTGAGAGACGTGTGCCCGCAAGGAGGACTACAGCCAAGGTGACGATGCCTGTCATTGCACGTGCCAATTTAGGGGGAAGCCCCAAGTAGGCCACCGTGCAAATCATGAATATCCCCAATACCACTTGAAGCCTAATAGTAGTCATCACTTCTACACCGAATATGGCATCGGGGAAGCAGAGGTAGAGCAGCCCCAAAATCCCCAAACCCCATAATATGCCGTCAAATTTTTGAAACACGTGTTGCTTCGCTTTGCCGAAATAGATGGCAGTGAGGCATGCCGCTATAAGGACGCAACCCAGTATCAACGCAAAGTATACTTCGGCATGGGTGAGGTTTACCAAGTATTTCAGTTGCAATAATTCTACAAGGCGGTATAGGTGGAAGCGGATCCGAATGCCCAGCCCGCCCTGACTCCTAGAAAAACGAATGGCCAACCACAAAAATGGCGCACCCATTGCCGCCAGGCATAACATGCGTGAGGCTCCAAAACGCATTCTGCCGGCCCAGTCGGGATATTGTGCCATGGCAAAAGAGAGTGCCAGGCAACAGCACGCGATGCCGCACACCGAAAACCACAGGAGGTGTGCGAAATAAACCATGGCAAGCGTGACGAAGAATAGGGCCGCGGTCCAAAATTTTCCGCGCTCCAAAAACAATATCCATACCCATGTAGCCCAAAAAAACAGGGCATTGCCCATGCAGAAATTGTAGAAGCCCTTAGCGAATACTTGGCTGAAGAGAAAGATGAACACGTAGAGATACATCTGCCGGTTGTTGCCGGACAATTTCTTCAAAAGCAAATAAAATCCCACTACATATAGGAGCACATACAGGGTCATCAATGTTTTTTCGGCATCAATGCCGCCAATATTGCGGTGCAACAGAAACACCAGCACATAGTGGCTCAACCAGTTGGGGTTGGGGGCATGGGAAAGCGAGTAGAATCGTTGGTAGAAGTCCAGGGTTTTCCCTGTCGTCAGGTCGCCAATAACTTGGGCGTTATACACGTGGGCCGGGCCATCGCAAGTGAGCAGGATGTGGGGATACCAGATGTGTGCAAGGGCCAGTACACATCCCAAAAAAAACAGTATCCCGGTTGCGTTTTTCATAGGGTGGTTGGGAGCGCGGGCTGATGCATTCCCAACGCATCAGCCCGCAACCGAATTTTACTATGGTGCGAATATGAATCGGAGTGTCAAGCCGCCGGTTGTTGTGGTGGTGGGGAAGGCGTTCGAGACATAGGGTATGGACTGCTGCCTGTTGTAGAAGAAGTGCAATGTCAGTTTTTGAGTCACCGAATAGTCTACCGACGGGCTGATACGGATGACTTCCTGCCCTCTGGACACCACATTGATGTTGTTGGCCAAGAAGTTGTTGCTGTTCTTGTCGTCGCGCAAGCCTAAGTCCATTTTGAAGATGAGCTCGTTCTTAAGCCGAGTCACTCCCAGTACTTGAAAGGGCAGCCGTATGCCTTTTTTACGGTAACCAATGCCAATCACGTATTCGGTACTCTTGTTGTCACTTATTTGGTAGTCCACCAAACTCAAGCTTTGCGTTTTCGACTCCCGTATTTCGAATTTCAGCGAAAGCTTGCTCTTCAACGTTCCGTCTATACTGAACAGCGGATTGAATGCTTGGGTGATGGTAATGTTGGGCACAGAATAATAGGGCACGTAGTTGTGCGAATTGGAATCGATAAACGAAGGGAAGCCTAAGCCAAATAAATCTTGGAAGAGCAGCGAAGAGCTGAAGCCGTTCATGGCCATGGTGCCCGTATAGCCGTGCTTCACGGTGATGCTCGTGAAATACTGGGCAAAAAATGGCAGCTTGGCAAGACCGTTGTAGGTAAGGTTCCAGTTGGGCATAGGAATGAAATAATAAAACGGGTTGTCCTGCACCGTGTTGTGTGCATATGACAACAGTGGGGTAGTGGATGCATTTTGTCCCGAATAGGCGGCAATAAAGGCCGGAATCAGTACGTCTTGCGAGAACTGGGTATACCCTTTCAGGTATTTGGGGTCAGATGGGTCGGGCACACCGTTGGTGTAGGGATTGCTCATGCCCAGCCGTTTCGATATGGTGATGCCATTGGCCAAGAATTGATTATACACAGCCGATCCTACGTCGGAATTTTGGAACATGCTGTGCAACGAAATGAATGACACGGAATATGAACCCGTTTCGTAAGGATTGAAGTGGTTGAACTGCGGGGTGTTGGGGTTGCTGTTGTTGCCCGAAATCGTATCTGCATACAGCTCACTATGGGTTTTGTTGAATGTCTTGTTCAAAGTGAGATCCACTTTAAAGTCTTTGAATGGCTGAAGGGTAGCCGTAGCATTCAGGTTTTGCGAAAAGGTCTGAATGAATTGGGAATTGAACAGCGAGTCGCGGGTAAGCCTTCGGTGAGCGGCCATGTTGGCAAGCCAAGCATTATCTGGCTGATAGCCATAAACAAAGTTGTAACCGGGCTGCATAGACAGGTTGTTTACACCCATGAACCGGGTACTATCCAAATAGCCCGGCAGCGTAGTGCCGGCGGTCTGGTTGTAGTTTACCGTTATGCGGGATACCATGGTTAGCACGTGGCCGGCAATCTGTTCGGCAAGGTTCAATTGCGGTGGTTTGCTGCGGCGCAGTTTTCGAGCTGCTTTTTTCGCTGCTTTCAATTTGGCTTTCTCTGCGGCTTCCTTGGCTGCGTCCATTTCGTCCATCACTTCCACGAGGGAGTCCAGTTGGTCGTCAGACAGTTTGCTGATGTTTACGGTAGGGAAGGTTTGGGCAAGCTTCGTTTTGGTCGATACTTGTGGGGTCGCATTGTTGCCCGTTGTTGCGCTATTGTTGGTGGTGGAATCGGGTGGTGGGTTGCTGCTGTTGCTGTTTCCACCCTTTACCTTGCCGCCGGTGCCGGCCTGACCGTTTCCGCCCGATGCGGTATTGCCTCCGGCTTGGTTACCCGCAGCCGGACCGTTGCCGGGATCGTTGGACGGCTCAACCGCGCCGCCTTTGCCATTGGGACCTTGTCCACCCTTGAATCCGGGGCCTCCCTTAAGGCTGCCCGTAGCACCGGGTTTGGCATTGTCGGTACCCGGCTTGCCAGATGGTGTGTTCAAAGCTTTCAGCCAGCGAGACTTATCGTAGAGTGTCTTCAGGTTGAAGTCTCCGGCAATCGTCTCTGTCTGGGTGTTGCCTATGGTATTGCCCAAGTCTGACGCAGCAGGGGCCGCACCTATCCAAGAATAGGTGGCATTGTATCCCAACTTACATGAAATCCAATCTGTGAGTGGCAGTTTGGAGAACGGCATGTTGTAAGTAGAGTTGAAGGTTTGGCGGTACGACGTGTTTTGCCCAAAAGTGCCCAACTGTTGCAACAGGGAATCTTGTTTGGACTTCGTGTTGATGCGTCCGTATGGTTCATTGATGCGGGAAATATTGGTGGCTGAGTAGTCCAATGAGATGGACTTGGTCAAATCCCACTTAACAGTGTAAACCCGGTTCCAATTGAAGGTTTTGTAGAACGTGGATGGAAGGCTGTAACCTGCACCCGATGCATCTCCCACATCGCGCACCTTCGTTTCCTCCGACACCCTGTTGAGGTCGTTGCGGAGAGAGAAGGAAGACGGCAATGGGGTGATGTTCACATCCTTGATGAGTGCGAGCCACTTGGAGCGGGAGGTTACGAGTTTTTTGAATGGCTCGATGGGTTTGATTTTCAGGCTGTAGGTATACCCAATGCCAGCCCTCGTTGTGGTCATCAGGTCTTCGGCCAGGGTAGGGTTGTGTTTGAACTGGATATTGTGGGAAACGGAGAAGTCGAAGTTCTTGATGCTCCAGGGCATGCGCACCTTTTTGGCTTTTGCCGCATTGCCGGCTATGCGCACGTTGGTGAGGTTGATACTGGTAATGGATGTGAAATCTTGTGCAATCGCGTTTATGGAGTCCCTTTTGTGCTGGCTCTTCGCATTGGCCAATTCATCGCTTAGCAATACGTCCTGATTGTAGGGGTCGTACTTAGGCGTGCTTACGTTTTCGGTATAGCCTACAAACAGCGGTAGCGTCACACCCCAGTTCTTTGGGAACAGTTTGCCGAGTGCCAAATTGGTGGATGAGTTGAACTGATAATACTGGTCTTGCGAGCGTTGGTTTATTTTTTGGTCTATATTGCCATAGCCGGGTGTGTGCATACTGCCCGACGCAGTTACGTTGCCCAAGTCGGCAAGTTGCACGTTCATCTTGCCGGCAGCGGCATAGCCTGCATGGTCGTTCATACCGGCCACGCGCAATTCGTCAAACCATACTTCTATGCACTTGGGCTGTCCGTCGTCGCCAGGGGTTTGGTTGGTCTTTTTGGGGTTGAGAAGGCCCAGCATAAGGTCTTTGGAGCCGCCAATGTTGGGGTTGCCCACTACCACTATGGTGTTTCCTTTCGAGTCGGTTACATAGTAAGGCACAGTGATGGGGATACCCGCCGAGTCGCGCTTCTTTTTGGCATTCACGAGGTCTTGCAGCGTGATGTCCATTTCATTGGACGAAGGCCAGATTTCGGTTACGGCAGCGGAGCTTACCCCCGGTGCGGTAATGGTGAGCGGCATGCGGTATTCGTAATAGTTGGAAGTGAAGTCGCTACCGATGCGGATGAACCCGTCTACGTCGGCATTGTTCACTTGGTGGGTACCTACAACGGTTTCGGCATGGAGGAACATGCGGAGGTAGGAAAACTGCCTCATGTCTACGTTCACTTCTTTGAATACCGCACGTGCATCACCATCCTGAAGTGCGCAGGCTTTGAGCGACAACGACTGCTCGTTCATCTGTATGGATTGCTGGGTTGCGGCAGCCGTAACCTGACGAGCCACGCCGGGAGGAATCACATAGGGAATCGGGTAGCGTTGGCCGTTTTCCTCGATGTTTACCGATGTGATGGTGAAGTCTGTAACGCCTTGGTTTTGCTGTGGCAGGTTTTCGCCGGGCGTCATTAAGGAGTAGTTGTAGGTGCGCCATTGGTTACGGCCAAGTTCCAACGTGGCGAAGCGCATGATGACGCTGTCGCTCCAACCGTTCAGGAACATCCGCATGAACCGTATGGAGCGGAAGTCTGATATTCCACCTACGTTGTGGTCGTAGCCGCGAATCGGTATTTTGTATTGGTACCAACGTTCCATTTCAGAATTTCCGTTGGGCAGTTTCACCAAGCTGTTCTGGATGTTGATGATGTTGTTGGTGCCCACCTGCATGTTGGGCACCATGTCTATACGGTATTGGAAGTAGCTTTCGTTTTCGTTGAGGGTGTTGTCGCGGTTGATGTCTTCCGATTCCGGCAACGTGGTCTCTGAGGTAGAGTAGGACGCATTGGGGCTCGATACCGGGGAGTTGCCCTGCGGGTTGTTGTACTTTTTGTAGCGGCCCAATACGCTGAGGCCATTGCCGGCGTTCACCGAGTCATAATCGCCGCCCCGATAGTAGTGGTAGTTGTCGTTTGCAGGGTCGGCATAGGCTTGGAGGAAGGCGGGATTCGTGGGCCCGAGTTTGGATTTCAGTTGGTTGAGGTAGTTGACGAATTTTTCCCGTTCAGACAGTTGCCCAACGGTAGTTGAGGAGTCGGGGAGCCCGTCATAACCTACGTCTTGCAAGCTGCGTGCGGTAGGGTCGTTGTCGAACGCGCGGGTGATTTGTTGTTCGAACTTGGGTACATAGCCCCAAGCCGTAGTGTCGAGCTTGGTGGCGTCGAAGGGCGCAGGGATGCCGTTTTCGAAGAACATCCGCGAATCTTTCAAGATATCTTCAGATACATCGCCGAGATCGATATACAAGGATCCGCCGCGTGAGCTTGGGTTGTTGATGAAGGGGTCCATCACCCAGAATTGTATGTATTCCACATTCGATGCCTCAAAGTCGGTATTGTCGAGCGGGCGCATGATGCCGCCCCACCGCGATGTTGGGTTGAGCAGCTTGCCGCTGTCGCTGATGTTGGTGGCATCGAAGTTGTATTGGCCACGGTCTTTGGGGTAAAATCCAAGGTCGAAGGTGCTCAGTGAACCTTGCAGGGTGAGTGTCTGTTGGTTCGGAAACACGTCTTGCACCTGCACCATGCGGATGTAGTGCTGGTTGGGGTCTTTCTGCACATAGGAAGGCACAGAGGATCCCGGGTCTACCAGTGTGGGTTCAATGGTATACCACGCCAGTCGGGCACGATTCATGCCGTTCTGCAATTCGTCGTCCAGGCCGGCTTCGGGAAACAGCACCCTGCCGGTTTTATCGATGGCGCCATAGGGCGTTGACGATGCCGACCAAGCTATGGGTGGGAATTTGAGGTCGTAGTTGCTGGTGGTGCCCTCAAAGTCGTCGATGTATACCGAGCCTTCCGGGTCGAGGGCATTGATTTGAGTAGGGTGGTTGGGCATGATGCCGGCTACCTCGCCCGACACGTTCAGGAATGAAGGGGCGGTTGTGGCGTAAATGGGCAGTTTGTCCAACACCCGGGTAAGGGCGGGCACTTCTTTTTGGAAGTTGACATCCGCTCCGGCTACGGTGTTCTTGATGGGGTCTTCTCCAAATATGACCTTTTGAGTGAAGGGTTTTTCATTAAGCCGCATCAAAGTGGCTCCGAGGGTCAGGTTTTTATTGACGTAGTAGTCTACCCGTGCCCCCATGAAATTCTGTTGCTGGAAGCCGAATGTGGAGTTGTCCTCATATTGGATGTTGATGGGGACACCCGAGTTCAGGATGCCCGAATTGATGATTTTGACCCGTCCCAGGCCATAGTCTATCGAATAATCGGTGTTCTCCACCAACTTCGTGCCGCCAGCAGTGACCGTTACGGAACCCGGTGGGATGTTGAAACCTCCCAAGTAGATGTCGGACGATGAACTGGATTTGTAGGTGCCGCGCAATACGTAGCGGTCGGTGTTTTGCGATTGCAAGGCCACCGTTTTTGTGGAGTCGTAGAGGGTTTGGAATATGTATTTCCGTTCCAATGCATATTGGTTGGGGCCTACCGTTGTAAACGCCAAGTCCTTACCAAAGGGTTCCAACACCGGGAAGATGACTTTGCCCTGTTGTGGATTGATGGTGATGCCTTCTACATAATCGAACACGCCGTCTGGAGAAAGCTGGCCTTGCGAGTTGAGCCGGTCCAAATTCAGAAGAGTAAGGAATGGGGTGCCTTCGTCTTTGCCTTCAGGCATGTAGCGTTTTTCGCCTCCTCCAGGGTCTTGGTAACCAATATTGAGGGTAAAATTCTCCTTAGTGATTCCCACGGTGCCAAGCGAATAGACGTTTTTCATCATCAAATTCCACATCGGTACGCCGGGGCGGGCAGATGTGCCCTTCAGCATTTTAAGGTAGAGTACTTTGGGGTTGGTGGTATCGGGTGGAAGGTCCTCTGCAAAATCGCCCACTTGGTATACCTTGCCTTTATAGGTGTACCGAAACGCTATACCCATTACGTCGTCGGAGTTGAGGGTAGTATTGAGCATGATGTAGCCCAATTGGGAATTGAATGTAAATTCGGAAGGTGAGAGCTGCCGGGCCGTTGTGGGTTCAAAATCAATACCCTGACTCAGCCCCAGCGACAACGCATTGTTGGTGGCCACATTCTGCATTCGTCCGTTGGGGTTCATCAACAGTTCTGTATAAAGGCGGTTGGCGCTATTGTCGGGCAGTCCGCCGCGAATGGGGTTGGCCGCGTTCACTAAATTGGGTTCATAGGGGTTGGCCTCGCCCAAATCCATGAAGGCCAATACATTACGCACATTCGTTACGGTACCGGTGCGGTTAGTCACCCAAACTTCAATACGGTTGATGGTTATCAATGAATTGATTACCGGGAAATCTTTCAGGGCTTTGTTGTAGTTGTCGTGAAAGTATTGCGACAATAGGAAGTCTTTGTTTTCCTCATAGGCATCGGCCTTGATAGCGAAGTTTTGAGCCTGTGCTCCGCCTTGCACAGTGAGGCTCTTGCGCTGCGATTTCTGTTGCGAAATGACCCCTGTCACCCATACTTTGCCAAACTGCAATTGCGTCTTGATGCCGAACAAGGATTGCACACCACTGATGAGGTTACTCTTGAGGGGGAAGCTGATGTTGCCCGCCTCAATCTTCTTCAACATTTCGTCTTCCTTGCCGCTGTAGTCCAGCTTCTGCATGTTTTGGTAGTCGAAGGTGGCCTTGGTGTTGTTGCTGATTTGCAACTTCATTTTGTCGCCGATGGTGGCCAGCAGATTGATGTTCATCTGCATGTCGAAGTCGAACACGCCATATTTTTGGGCGCGCTGCACCAACGTAGGGTTTTGGATGTTTTGCCAGTTGCCGCCAAAGGTGATGTCCACATTGCCTTGGGGCTTGACGGAAATGGTGTTGCTGCCGAAAATGCGGTCGAAAAGCCCTTCTTTATACATCTGGGGCAGTTCGGGCGTTTTTACGAACTGCATCATGGCATCGAGGCGGCGCTGGAAGTAGGCGTCGTCATCGTTCTTGCCTTGGTACTTCATGTACTCGTCGGGCGTGAGGTAGGTGGGGTTGCGTAGAAATTCGTCTCCAAGTTTTTCGTTGAAGTCGTATTGATTGTAGTTGGTGTCGTAGGTTACCGTTTTCCGGTAGTTTTTGGGGTCGTTGAGGTCAATGCTTTTGGGCAGCGACTGGTCAACAACGGGGTCGCCGGTTCGGTCGTATATCGGGAATTTGAGGTTGTGGGTGGTGTCGGCCGGTTTTTTGGTACTGTCTTTGGCCGCGGTGGAATCGGTACCATCGTTGTCGGTATCGTGGTATATGGGCCTGTAGCCCCGTCCGGTTGCATTCACAATGGCAACCAACAGGGCAATAAAGAAAACAAACTTATATCCGAAATTGTTCCTTCCCTTCAAGTTTATTCCGTTTTATTTAATCTACAATGACCGAAGTGCCTTTTTAATGACTTCTTCCACCGTCATGGTGGAGAGGTCTCCGGATTTTTGTAAAGCCATTTCGGCAGCAGCCTTGTTGATCCCCAGATTCACTAAAGCTAATAACGCATCTTCTTCTACCGTATTGTGTACCGCGACGTGTGGAAGCGACGACGTATTGAGCTTCGTTAGTTTGTCTTTTAATTCCAATATGATTCGTTGGGCTGTTTTGGCACCTATCCCTTTTATTTTTTCCAAGGTTTTGGCATCGTTGCCCTGAATGGCCCTCGCCAATTCTTCGGAGGTGAGCGAGGAGAGGATGATTCTGGCGGTTGCGGCTCCTACTCCATTGATGTTGAGCAACATTCGGAATGTGGTCCGCTCGTCTTCGCCAAAAAAGCCAAACAGGGTCCAGCCGTCTTCCTTCACTTGTTCGTGAATGAAAAGCCTACAACTCTCCATATCCCCCAATCTCGAATAGGTTTGTAGGGTGATGTTGATTTCATAACCCGCCCCATGCACATCCAAGTGCAAAACCGACGGTGATTTATAGGTCAACCGACCTTCCAAATAAGCAAACATGCTGTGGTTTTGAAGTGTATTTCCGCCGTTTCCGACAAAAAAAGGTATGACATCGCATACCGGGTGAAAATTACGATTTTTTAGTCAGTTTGAGCACAAACGGCTGATTTACGGACACAATACACCGTGTTGCGTAATGTACCCGCGCCTAAATAAAAAGGGCCGCCGATTTGGTATCGGCAGCCCTTTTACTGTTGGGTTAAGTTGAAGATTACCTTACAATGGTCACTTTTTTGTTGGCTACTGTACCGCCATAGTTCACGTTGGCCATATAAACGCCATTCGGCAGATTGATGGCACTCACCGGCACTTGGGTGGAACCCTTTACCGCAAAAGTGTTGGTGTAAACCACTTTACCCTGCATGTCGGACAGCGTGACGGTAACATTGTCGTTGATGGTGGTGTTGAACACGATGTTGAATGTCCCTTCGCTAGGGTTGGGAACGATGTCGCACTTGGCAGCGGTAGGAGCGGTATTGGCAATTGTAGTTGGCCAAGTCACCAAAACGGTGTCGGTGTATGTTGCGGTACAGCCACCGTTGTCAACCGTCACGGTCACGGTCTTGGTACCCACGGTTGCCCAAGTGATGGATTGTGGTCCGGCACCGATGCCGGGAACACCTGTTCCGCCACCGAAATCCCAAGTATAAGTGGTGCTACCCGGTGCTGTCCCGGTATAGGTTGCAGTCACGGCAGTTGAAGTGGTCGTGATGTGGGCGGATTCTGTAAATGATGGTACCGGAGATACTGTCGGAACCAAGCCGGATGCGGTGTCGGCAGGGCCCGTACCACAACCATTTACCGAATTCACGATGATGGTGCCGGTTCCGGTACCTACCATAATGAGGAGGGAGTCACCGGTGGTTACTGCACTTGTTCCCCAGCCTGTTCCGAGGATCGTCCAGTTGTAGCTGGTTGCTCCCGTATAGCCGGTTGAGTAAGCAGTAACTGTTTGGCCGGTACAGAGTGTGGAGGATAGCAAAATGCCGGAGTCCAAAGTTGGCGGCACTGCGGGAGTGATGCTCAGGGTATCGGCTGTGGTGCCGCAGGAATTGGCGGCTGTACAAATCACGGTGCCTACGCCTGTGCCTACAGTTGCAGTCAAGGAGCTGGTAGTGCTGCTACCCGACCAGCCTATACCTGCTACAGTCCAAGACCAACCGGTTGCGCCGGTTGAAGTTGCGCTCCATGATGCCGATGGTGAACCTACGCAAGCTGCCGTAATGGTAGTTACCACAGGTGTTGTCGGGAGCAAAGTTGGCGTAATGTTGAAAGTGAGCGCTGTGCTCGTGCCGCAAGTATTGTTCGCAATAACGGTTACTGTGGCAACGCCTGTGCCTACGGTGAGGTTGATGGAATCTGTAGTGCTGGTGCCCGACCATCCGGTTCCCGTCACAGTCCATGTATAAGATGTGGCGCCAGACACCGCACCTACTGAATACAATACTGTAGAGCCTTGGCAAGGGCCGGTTGGGGCGATGGCAAGGGCAGGAGTAGTCAACGGTGGGCAAACTTGAACGTATGCCCACCAAGTGTCCCAATTGGGTGAAGAACCTACTATCGAACTTTCCTGCAAGGTCCAGAAATCCAGGCTGTTGCGGGGGTCTACGCAGGTAGCGGAATAGTCGCCCCAACGGTCTTGAGAACCACCGAAGGTTTCGTAGTACGCAGCCAAACCATGACGGTAAGTATATACAGGCCTCCATGTTCCGACGGAATCGCCGCTGAGGTGGAGTGCGTAGGAGCAAGAAGGGTGGATCGTAGATGATGCATGTGCGAAACCAATGAGTGCGTCATTGTTTTTATTGACGGCGATAGACGGGAAGAAGTAGAAATTGTGGCCTGCCGCTGTAGATGGGTCATCGATAAGGCCCACTTGAGCAGGTGTAGCGTTGGAGTCTATTTGCCACCACATGGAAGAGGCCCTGTTTACAGTGCCGGTTGCCGGGAGGAATGCGGTGTATGCGCACCAAATCTTACCATTCCTCATTTGGCAGTTGTTGATACGGTCATCGTTGGTTTGCAACTTGTTGGTACTGCCAAGCTGCGGTGCAAAATCGGCACCGCCCGCGGGAGCAGAACCTTGCCAATGGTTGGTGGTTGCCGGGAAGCCCACGGAGGTAAGGCTGAGGCCCGCACCGATTGCTCCGGTAATTTTCCAGAGCCGCAATTGGCCTGCGCTGCCATTGTAGTTTTCTACACAAAACATGTTGTTCTCGGCAGTATCGTAGGTAAGGGCGGGGCAAATGGTGAAGGAAGATCCGCCGGGAGTCAGCGTGCCGTAAGACATGGTGCCGCCGGCCATCATGGCCAAGTAGTCGAATACGTAGACGACGTCGTTGGTGAAGGAGCCTGAAGCGGTGTTGAAAAAGTTGCCGCTTATGGCTATCCAACGCCTGTTATAGCCCATGCAGGGGAAGTCGAGCCAGGTAGTGGAGGTGCCTACGGGCAACTTGTACATGTGCCAAGTGCCTGTTGGGTTGCTGGTTGCAGAAACTGCAATCATAAGTTGGCAGGTCGACAAATCGCCATAGGCATCACAAATCATGATCCACCGTTTGTAGTAGGGGTCATAATGCACGCGTGGATCGAAAGAACCTGGGCCGCTAGACAGCATACTCGTCCAAAAGTGGTCGAGTGTGGCCGAGTAGACGGTTGCGTGGGTTGTCCTGTTTTGGATCAGGATTTCTGTGTTGATGGCTGTCACCGCGTAGGTGGAGTCAACTGCGCCATGTGTGTCGGGGGGTATCGACGACAGGTCGGAAACGCCCGACTCGAAGGTGTCTCGTGGTGCAGGTGAGGCAGGAAGCAAGGTCAAACGGTGTCCTTCCTTCATTTTTGTCGCCCTCAAATCTTGTGGATACATGTGGACGAATGCAGGATTCGCAGCCGGTTGTGCCGGGCGTTCTCCTTCGCCGTCTTCGTCAAACATTTGCTTCCGAACTACTGGTTCAGGATGGTTTTTGTAATAGGTGGCCATTTCGGCAAAATTGACGTCGGCACCTTTCTCGATGTAACCTACTTTATTGGTGGTGATTGTTTGCGCACCGGCTTGACTATAAAGGGTTAAGCCGACACCTAGTGCTAATAAAAACTTGAAATTACGCATGATAAAACTAAATTTTTGTAAATGTATGACAATTTTTGGGGCGCTCAAAACCGATGCTGCAACGAAAAAAAGGGTTTTTTTGAAGAATAAATATTTAAATGCGAATTGGTTTAAGTATAATAGATGATATTATTTGTGTATTCGTCTAGTTGTGGCGTAACGTAACAATGCCGGCAGCACGTCCAAAATTGGTTTGGATTTCAACCAAGTAGGTGCCGGATGCCAATGCCGTCGCATCAACCGGAATTTTGTGGATATTGCCCGTTACAGATTTAGTTATCAATATCCTACCCTGCATATCGGTTATCGAGACTTCGGCATTTTGGACATTGATACCATCAAAGACGATATCGAAATTGCCATCGTTAGGATTAGGGGCGATAAAGACATTCGAGCCGGGTGCATTTACCATTCTAACGGCATTGAAGTGCGTTGCCGGAACCACCAATACGGTATCGGAATAGACGGTTGATGTACAGCCGTCAAATTCCACAGTAAGGGTTACCGTTTTCAGTCCGGGAGTAGGCCACTGCACCAATTGTGGTCCTGCTCCACTGCCCGGAGTAGCCGTGCCTCCTCCAAAATTCCATGAGTAGGTAGCACCCGCCGGAGCCGATCCGGTAAAGGTTACCGTATCGTTGGTGCTATCTGCTATAACATGGTGCATGACGTCATAGGAAGATGTAGGGGGTGCGATGGGGGTAACAAACAGGGTGTCGTTAGGGCCGCTTCCACAGGCATTTGTCGCACTGCATATAATCATACCCGTGCCGGTGCCTACATTGGCGGTAAATGTTGCAGCCGAGCCCGTACCCGACCATCCGGAATCGTAAGCCGCCCAGCTATATCCGGAATACCCGGCCAGCGTAGCCGAGAACGTTGCCGCCGGTGTGCCGAGGCATGCGGGCGATGTTGCTGCAACTATGGGTGCCATAGACGGTACGGCCAATGGAGTCGCGTAAATGGTATCGGCGGGGCCTGAACCGCAGGAGTTGGTAGGGCTGCAAATAATCATCCCGGTACCGGTGCCTACGTTGGCAACAAATCCGGGAGTAGTGCCCGTGCCCGACCACCCGGAATCCAATGCCGTCCAAAGGAATCCGGTCGCCCCGGGTGCCGAAGCGACGAATGTTGCAGTTGGGGTGCCGATACAGGCGGGTGAGTAAACGGAAATGACAGGTTTGTAAACGGGCGCGGTCTTAGGGGTGACATGAAATACTTGGGCCTCTCCCTCGCCGCAACTATTGTATGCAACCACCGTTATCGTTGCAACTCCGGTTCCACAAATCGCAAAAAACGAGTCGGTGCCTGCGGTGCCCGACCACCCTGCGCCGCTGATGGTCCATACATAGGACGTTGCACCGGCAACCGTATCTATAGCGTAGGTCACGCTTTGTTCCGCACAAGGTGCGGGGGGCAAAGTAGCAAGGGTTGGAGGCAGTGGTTTTGGGCAAAACTGTACGCTCGCCCACCAAGTGTCCCAATTGGGCGATGTGCCGGGCATGGTCGTTTCCTGAATGGTCCAGAAGTCGGTATCATTGCGAGGGTCTACACTAGTGGCTGAATAGTCTCCCCAGCGGTCTTTCGCGCCGCCGAACGTTGCATAATAGTAGGCTTGGCCGTGGCGGTACACGACTGGGGTACGGATAGAATCGGCAGGGTCGGTATGGAGGTGCAACGCGTATGCGCAGCTTGCATATACCGAATGGGAGAAATAGCCGCAACCAATCATGAAGTCGTTAGCAGCATTTACGGCAATGGAGGGATAGGCGTAGTTTACGGCTGCGGTGGCATCATTGATGAGGCCGTTTTGCAATGGGTTTGCGGCCGTATCGAGCTGCCACCACATCACCGAAGTGTGCGTGGTTGAGCCCGTAGCGGGAAGGAAAATGGTATGGGAGCACCAAATGCTGCCGTTTTTCATGATGCTGCGGGTGATGCGGTCATCGCCACCGTCCATCTTATTGCTTGACCCTACCTGTGGGAGGAAATCTCCCCCCGATGCACTGTTATTCCATAAGGTAGGCGTAGCCGGATAGCCTATCGCCGTCATGACGGGCGACGATACGCCGCCTGTCAGTTCCCAAAGTTTCAGTTTGCCGGTAGTGTTGTCCCAGTTTTCAACCATGAATTCGGTGGCTTCGGCGGTGTCAGCGGTGATGGCCGGTGCGATGGAAAACGACATAGGCTGGCTGAACTTGGTGAAGGGTGCACCTGTGCCCGACATCACGGCCGCATAGTCGAACGCATATACTACGGCTCCGAAAGCGCCCCCTGCCGAGTTGGGGAACATATTGCCTGCAACCACAATCCACTTTTTGTTGAAGCCTACATTGGGGAAGTCAAGCCAAGCTGCCCCGGTTCCATCTACAGGGATCGCATACATATACCAATCTCCCGTAGGGTCGGAGGTTTTGGTGACGGCAACCATGATTTGCGAATTGCCGGTTTCTCCATAAGCATCGCCCACCATTATCCATTTTTTGTAATAGGGGTCATAGTGTACGCGTGGGTCGAATGAGCCGGGGCCCAAGCTGAGTACGGGAGTCCAAAAAGCGTCCAGCGACATATCGGAAACATTGGCGCCTCCGCGAGATTGGATGTGTACAGCCGTATTGATGGCCGTGACGCAGTATTGCGAATCGATATCGCCGTGGGTATCGGGTGGGATGCCGGTGTGGTCAGACTGTGTCGATTCGAAAGAGTCTACAAGTATGGGAATAGCGGGCAGGTCGGCACCGTGTGCGCCAAGAGCGGTATGGTTGCCTTGATGGGGGACATAGGTATGCACCAATGCCCGATTTACTGCAGATCGCGATGGGCGATGTTCCTTGTCGTCATCTTCATCAAAAGCAGGTTTAATGCGGATGGGAAGCGGATGGGCTTTGTAGTAGGCCACCCGTTCCGCAAAATTGATGGTCGCCTTAATGGACTCACGTCCGGTAGCCACCGTTTGCGCATTTGATAACTGAGAAATGATCAGCATTGCTGCACCGAGTACCCACCCACAAATCGTTTTCATTGGAAGTCGTAAAATTTGAACAGTTATTTTGGCTGCCACCGTAGGAGGCAACACCTAAGACCGGGGAAAATTAGTTTTAGTTTAACGAAGCGGCAAATATAATCAGGAATTTTGAAGTAATCCACGCTGACCATGGGTCGTCATTCGGTTTCGGCACCCATGGCGCTGTTTTTCATCTTTAGGGCAACATCGTGGCCCAAGTAGTTTTCGATGATTCGTTCCAGCAGGTAGATCAATGGGGTGAGGATTACGGCTACAGTAAACTTGTAGGTATAATTTACCAACCCTATTGCGAGCACCCGCTGGTAGCTCCAGCCCTTACCTATTTTGAAGGCTATGAACAATACCACGAAACTATCTACCAACTGCGACACCACGGTTGAGCCCGTGGCACGCAGCCATACGTGTTTGTGGCCCGTCACGCGCTTGATGCGGTGAAATATCCAAACATCCACTATCTGGCTGATGAGGAATGCCGCGAGGCTGCCCACAATAATCCACATGCTTTGGCCGAAGATGTTGTAGAAGGCCGACTGCATGTCGGGCACCCCGGAATCGGCCTGACTGCCAATCCAAAACGATTTGTCGGGCGGCACCTTTATCGCGAGGTAGAACATAAGGAAGGCGTAACTTATCAGTCCCACTGCGATGTAGGAGATGGTTTGCACTGCTTTGTGGCCGTAGTACTCGTTTACGATGTCGGTCATGATGAATTCGAACGGCCAGAGTAGCACGCCGCAAGTAAGGGTGAAAGTAAGTCCCCCCTCGCCCAGCAACGAAAAAGGCTTGGGCACTAGGCCGAAGACGGCCTCCAAGGAAAACAGCTTGCCGCCTATGCATTCCGCAATGAGGGCATTGGCCACGAAAAAGGCGGTAAGGATTACGAACAGGCGGGTGGGCCTATCGCGCAGCAGTTTCAAAATCATGCATCGGAATTATGACCTCAAGGTTAGGCCATTTTACCGAGACAGCCGAAAAACACGTTATTCTTTCCGGCTATACAAGCTTACCGAAATCTTATCGGGGTCGCAAGGAGGGTTGTCGGTTGTCTTCGTCGGCTCGGTCTTTGGTCGGTTGTTGAATATCGAGGTTCGACACCATAGGCATTGGTACGCGGGGTTTTCAATGGGGTCTAAAAAGGTTCAATACCTTCGGCATCAACGATAATGCGCAGGCTACGGTAAAAAAGGTTGAGGCGACAATTAACGATAATGGCAATCTGCTGCGCACGGGCCATCCAGTAGGGATGTAACGTTTATAGCCCCGGTCTGCCCCCCGCCAACCACGATGCAGAAGGTATCGCACCGTGACATATTGTTCTTCACCTTTCAACGAAGCACGTCTACTCCTTCACAAACCTCCCCGCATGAACCCCGTTTATCGAGACCAAATATAGTCCCGCAGGGTAGCCGGTCAAATTTAGGTTGACATTCCCGGTGGCATGGGAGCCCGTATACACTACCCGCCCCACCGCGTCGGTAACGGCCAAGGTGTTGATGGCTTCGGTGGAATTGATGCTGATGGTACTGCCGGCGGGATTGGGAAAGATGGAGACGGTATTGTTCGCCTCGGTGGTGGTGGCAACCCCTTCGGCATAATATTGGAATTGCATACCGTCTATTATCCAGCCGTCTTTGCCGGAAACGTTGGAATCGGACACAAAGGTGAAACGGAAGATTCCTGAATCGGTAGTAGTTGAGACGAAGCCGAAGAACCCGACCGAGAAATTCTGCCAACCCGTGGTGGAATGGTGCATGTCGGGGGCTGAGCCCAATGGCCAGCTAAAGTAGCCGGTAGCGTCGGTGAGTACGTTTTTCCAAGTATGCCCGCTGTCGGCCGAGAAATCGATACCCGCCAGGCACGCCGAATCGAGGTCCAACTGGTAGTAAAATTGGATGCCGCACAAAAACGGCATCATGAGCGGAGGGGACAACAGGCGGGGCGCCTTAACGTAGAAAACGGAGGTGTCGATGGACGTATAGGGATGGGTCGTGTCGGTCACCATGGACCTGGAACCGTAGTAGCCCGATGTAAAGACCGTCTTGTGCGGCTTGCCCACCTGCCAATCGTTGCGCTTGCAATCCGCGGTGTCGATATCTACAAACCGGCGGTAAGAGGAGTCGGCAAATGAAAATAGGGAGTACGGTATTTGGCCGTAAGCGGTACCCGAAGCCAAAATAAAGAGCAGGATGTAAAGTTTTTTCATGCGCAGAAGTTTAAAGCAAATTTATCTCAATGGAACGACTCTGCGAATATATTTTCGGTTTTTTTTAAGAAAACCATTCTTTTTTTCGTTGCGGCAATTCACGCCTTTGCCTGTTATAAACTTGCAGTTTATCTTCTTACAAACCGCCCCACATGAACCCCGTTCGCCTGCACCAAATACAGCCCCACCGGGTAGCCGGTAAGGTCGATTTTGACGTTGCCTGCGGTATAAGAGCCGGTGTAAACCGTTCGCCCCACGGCATCGGTCAAGGCAAGCGAGTTGATGGCTTAGGTGGATTTGGTCCTAACGTTATTGCCGGCGGGGTTGGGGAAGATGGAGACGGAGTTGTTCGCCCAGTTGGTGGTGGCAACCAAACCTTCAACCCAATAACGGAGTTCTACTTGGTCAATATTCCAACCGTCTCTTCCGCACGCATTATTGTCGGAAATGAAATTGAATCTCGACAATGCGGAATCGGCAGTGGACTAAGGAGAAACTCCAAAACACTGCGTCAAATGATTCTCAAGCGGTTGAGTTGAACGGTTGTCTCGCTACGAGCCGACTATTAAAGGTTTTTTTCGAGCAGCGCCCGAATCTTGTCTTCCGATATGGGTTTGTTGATGAAATCGATAACGTTTTTGTAGAGGTAGGAGCGTTTCACCTCTTCCTTCTCGAGGGAAGACGTAAGCATCGCTATTTTGACTTTTTCGGTATGCTCCAATGGAAACAGGATGAATTCTTCTAAAAATCCGAAACCGTCCATTACGGGCATGCGGATGTCGAGCAAAATGATTTCGGGCCACGGATCGCCTGCGGTCAGGTTGTCACCCAACTCCTTAAGGGCATTGCTACCCGAGTTGTACACCACGATTTTGTCTGCCACGCCCGAATTGCGCAACTTCCGCTCCGTGATGAAGTTCGAGATATCGTCGTCGTCAATCAGCATTATTTTCGCAACACTCCCCATCGGCTGTTTATTTATCGGATTTACGGAAGTCCATATTTGGCAACTTGACAATAAAAGTACTTCCCTTTCCTGATTCAGAAGTTAATTTTATCTCGCCATCCATTTTGTGGACGATTTCCTTACAAAGGTACAAACCCAAACCCGACCCAACCGAATTTTGGGAGTTCCGATAGAACATTTCAAAAACTTTTTCGTGCACATTGGCCGATATGCCTTCTCCATTATCGGTAACGGTCAGTGTGCCGCCTTTTTCGTCGACACTGAACGTGATGTCTACCCTTGGGTTGGGTTCGTCGACGCGTTGGTACTTCACGGCATTACCCACCAAATTGTTCATGATGGTGGCCAGCCGCAGGCGATCGGTAACGAACGGAATGCCGGTAGCAATATTCTTTGTGAACCTTACACGTTGCGCCTTGTCGTGATGGATGATGTCTTCCAGCAGTCCCGCCACCATGTTGCTGATGTCCACTTCTTCATAATACAGTTCCATGCGCGAGTTTCTGGAGTATTCCAATATTTCCTTGATGGTGTTGTCGAGCCGAAATGCGCTCTTTTCCATCATATGGATGAAACTGTCTAGCTCCAGGCGGTCATCAGTGCCCTTGCAAAGGTCTATCAGCCCGATTAAGGAGAGCAGGGGCGCGCGCAAGTCGTGTGACGTGCTATACACGAACCTGTCCAGCTCCGAGTTTATTTTTTTCAATTCTGCATTTTGGCAGGCGAGAAGGTCTTCGGCCTGTTTCCGTTCTGTGATATCGCGCAGCGCCGTTTGAGTACCTTTCAAGACGCCATGCTCATACACCTTCGAAACCCGAACTTGGAGCCACAGGCGGGAGCCGTCCTTGCGCAGGCCCTCATATTCATAAAATTCGGGAGCCGGCAGCCCGGCTATGCGGTCGTCATGGTATTGGCGGACGCGTTGCACGGATTCGGGGGCAACGTAGTCTTCGATGAATTAGTTGTTGATGTCGGATGCATCGAGGCCGAATATCTGGAGGAAGACTTCGTTGGCAAACGTTACACGACCTTCCAAGTCGTCTATGAAAAGGCCATCGGTGATGTTGCCCACCACTTGGCGATACTTGTTTTCATTTTCGAGGCTCAGCAATTCGGCTTCCCGCTGCGTGGTGATGTCCTGCACCATGCCGAGGGCGCGCATGGGGATGCCGTCATCGCCATAAAATGCCTCGGCCTGCACACGAACATATTTTATGCGCCCATCCGGGAAAAGGAGTCTGTGGATGGTGTCGTACCTCGTGTGGTTTGCAATGGCCTCTGAAAACAAGGCATCCCTATTCATACGGTCTTCCGGATGAATCAGGTTTAGGAAGGCCTCAAAGGGAGCCCCTTCTCCGGTTTTTTCGATTTCGACTATGCGATAAATTTCATCTGTCCAAACGAGCTCCCGGGTAATGAGGTTCAGCTCCCAACTACCCAATTGTGCCAAGCGTTGGGAGTCGGCCAGCAACATTCGGCTCTTACGGATTTCTTCAGATGCCTTTTTGCGCGCCGTAACGTCGCTGCTGAGGATGAATATGCCTTGTTCCACGGGCTCCACCTTGAATTCGAACCATCTTTCTGAGCCGTTTTCAAATACGTATTTTTCTTCGAAGTTGACGCTTGTGCGCTCCTGCATGGCTTCGCGGTACTTGGCGAATACCCGTGATTTTTCGACTCCCGGATACATTTCCGACATTTTTTTGCCAATCAGGTTGCTCGGGGTTTGGAAGGCTTGGGTTGCAGCTGCATGGTTGGCGAATATATAGGTATACTCGAAGTCGAGTATCATACAGCCAATCCCCATGTGGTCCAAGGTCTGTTGCAAGCGGGTTTCCAACTTCAGGCGTTGCTCTCGTTCGCGGTGCAGGTCGGTGATGTTTCGGAAGAAGCCCATCGTGCCCGAAAACCGGTCGTTCTCCATGACCGGCACAACCGAGCCATGCAAATTCAAAGTGGTGCCGTTTTTGGCAACCATGGTGGCGTAGTGGTCCGATATCGTCTTGCCCGAGCGTAGGATGGCCATCCGTTCGCCAAAACCCTTCACGGTTTCCGGTCCAAATACGTTGCTAATCTTCATCTTGGCGATATCGTCA
>CAIVHI010000206.1 GCA_903905685.1 uncultured Bacteroidota bacterium
CCCATATGCGGTTTTTGCAGATGTTCCAATTCATATGCCTGACTGCCGCCCTATGCAGTTCGCGGACGGCCGTGGCGCAGTTTGTGGAAATCAGCACCAACGGGCAACCGAGTGCACCCGCAAAGCCCGATACGGTTGCTGTGCCGGCCATCGACCCCGCCTTACTCTACGAAGGCAATCCCGACCTCTATTATCCGGTGTATCGCGATACGCTTATTGCGCAAAAGAAATTCAAGCCGGCTGAAAAACTGGTGAATGACCGTTTGAAGCAAGGCAAGGGCTTGCCCGACCCAACCTTGTTCATCGATTTGGGCCGGTTGTACCTCCTGCAAGACAAAAAGCCCAAAGCCGACGATCAGTTTGAAAAAGCCTTGCGCCTGGTGAACGGCGATGACGCAACCACCCAAAAATTGGTGAAGTCGTTTTTGGAGGTAGGTCGTCCCGAATTTGCTGTTAAGGTTTACGAACGTGCCGGCGAATTGATGGGCAACTCGTTCCTGCACTTCCATCAGCTTGCCGATCTGTATGTTAAAACGGGGCAGACTGCGAAGGCGGGACTCTATCTGCTCTCGGGACCACCCGCGGTTTCGGGCAATGCGGAGACCATAAAAACCGAATTGCTGCAAATCATTGGCAACGACCCCGAAAAATTGAGGGATGCCCAGAAAGTCATCATCGGTAAAATCAACGAACAGCCTGACAACGGGTTCTTGGCCGATATCCTTACTTGGATTTACAAGCAAAAAGGCGACTGGGATGGCGCACTTTTACAGGTTGAAGCCATTGATGAGCTGTCGAAAGAGGGTGGTCGGCGATTGCTGGATTTTGCGGCCAACGCACGGTTGGCCGGCCAATTTGATGTGGCCGACAAAGCATTGGACGACGTTATAGCCAAGGGGCCGGAACTGCCGTTCTATGCTACAGCCCAAAGCGAAAGGCTCACTACCGACCTTGCACGGCTGAGAAATGAACCCAATCCCACGCCGCAGGAAACAGATTCCCTTGCCGCCCGATACGACACCTATGAAGCCACCTACCCCATGGCCTACGGATACCAAATTGCCGCCGACCATGCCGAAGTGCTGTCGCACTACGCCGGCGACCCCGAGGCCGCCGCGCGGGTATTGAAGGGTGCGGTGGCTCGCCCCGACTTTAGGCGAGACCAGGTAGGCACCCTCAAACTGCAAATGGGCGACTGCTACCTAATGATGGGCAGAATTTGGGAAGCATCGTTGATTTATAGTCAAGTAGACAAAGACTTCAAACAAGATGCCATGGGCGAGGATGCCCGCTTCCGCAATGCCAAATTGGCCTACTACCGTGGCGACTTCGATTGGGCGCAACGACAATTGCTGATTCTGAAATCGGCAACCTCCGAATTGATTGCGAATGATGCACTGGCCCTGTCGGTACTCATAACCGAGAATGTGGAAGACAGCAACAGGTACCCGCTGCAACGCTTTGCCTATGCCGACTTACTGGTGGCACAAAACAAAACCGATTTGGCGACCGAGTTGATGGATAGCATAACGAGGGTATTTCCAAAGCACCCCCTCAATGACGACATCTTGATGCTGCGCGCGAAAATGGCGGAACAACACCATGACTTTAAAGCGGCATTGGCCTTCCTCGACAAAATACACGAAAAATACGGCACCGATGTTTTGGCCGATGATGCAGTGTTCAAGATGGCGGAAATCTATCGCGACGACCTCAACGACCCCGTCAATGCCAAGAAGTATTACGAACAACTGATTATTGAATATCCGGGCAGCACCTTCGTGCAATCTGCCCGAACCCGCCTTTATGAAATAGACCACCCCGCCACTCCTTAAGAGCGTGCTTGGGTAGGCTGCAAAAATGGTGACGATGGGCAAGGTGCGGCAAGAAGCCGGTTGGTGGGAGCAGACCCCATTCCTCAAAATATTGCCGGCTTGGATAACCGGTATTCTAGTGGCCGCACTAGGCCACACCTCTGAGATTGTGCTGTGGCCTAGTGCGGCAGTTTTACTCCTACTCCTGATATCCACAACATCGAGGCGTCTCCGAATGCCTGCATGGGTGGGCGATGTTGCCGTATTCGGGGTGCTGTTCACCACCGCCTGCCTATGGACTTCGGCGGGCGATGTGCGCCGAAGTCCCACATCGCTACAACACTATGCGGACCACCCGGTGCTGACCACATTGGTGGACGACCCCAAGCCTGCGGGCGCGACTTGGCGGCTACACGTAGCTGCCTTTGCCGCCCTAGCGGACGACAAGTCGACCCCTATTTCAGGAGATGGCCTCGTCTACGTCGCCGACGACGGCTATCCCATGTTGTTCGGCAAAGGCGACACCGTTGTGCTGCCACCCCAATGGGAACCACCCCACACGTCGCCCCTGCCCGGCACTATGGATATGGCCGCCTATTGCCGGCGCAACCATATCGATATGCTGATGCGCTGCCACGGCCGCGAGGTGCGCCTGTATGGCGCGTGCAATCCCGCCTGCCTGTCGCTGCCGGAGAAGATACACCGTCGGTGCGCAGCGGTTTGGGCCGAGAACATAGCCGACCGTACCGCTGCATCACTGGTACAGGCCATGATTGTGGGCGACGATGCGCACTTGGACCCCGAAGTGCGCGCTGCCTGGACCGATACGGGCATCGTCCACATCATGGTGGTGTCGGGTAGTAACCTGATATTGGTATTTGCATTGGTGGGCATGCTCCTCTTTTGGATGCGGCACGAGAAATATAGGTGGGTGAAGATGCTGGTTGCGTTGCCCTTGGTGTGGCTATATGTGGTAGTAACCGGTAGCGGGCCGGCAGCTGTGCGCGCCGGCATCATGTTCTCGGTAGTGGCCATCGGCCTCGCCGCCAACCGCACCGACAACTCCCTAAATCGGCTGGCAGCGGCAGCATTTGTAGCCCTAGTTGTGGAACCTGAATGGCTTTTTGCACCGGGCATGCAGTTGTCGCTGGTGGCCGTGCTGTCGTTGGTCCTGTTTTACTCAGGCATGGTCAACCTCCTGAAGGTAAAAAACCGCTTTTTGAACATGTTTTGGCGGGTAACCTTGGCCAGCATTGGCGCCGAGCTGCTCACGGCGCCACTGGTGGTTTACTACTTCCACAACTTCCCGGCGTTCTTCCTACCCGCCAATATCGGGGTATTTGTGTTTGCAGAACTCGTCCAGTTTTTGGGCTTGTTCATCATTGCGGCATCGGTGTGGCAACCGTTGGCAATTGGGGCAGGCAAATTGGTGGGCTGGCTGGTGTTTGGGTTCAATAAGTGCGTATTCCTGATGCAGGCCGCCACACCCCATCAACTGAAGTCGCTGTGGATTTCGGGCTTGGGGCTGGCCGGCGTTTACATGGTCATCTTCGGCACGGCAGCAATATGGGTATGGGGACTTCGGGTGTGCATTAGGCCTCTACTTGCCACCTGCTGCCTTTGCTGCGCCATAGCCATTGGGGAGGAATGGCAGGTGCGCAACCGTAAGATACTGCTGATGTATGCGGGCTCGGGCGGGGCATGGGTGGAATACGTGGACCGGGATTCGGCCTGCATCGTCTACCGTGAACAAAACCTGACGGATAAGGCCCAAGCCATTCTCGACAATGCAAACAGAAGCCTACGGGTTCGTTCCCTACAAACAGACACTGCCCGTCATGCCTTCATTTTGGGCGGAAAGCGGGTGGTGTTGGTGAGGCAGGCGAGCCCGGCAGGTAGGGCATTTTCGACCGATGTAGCCGTGGTGTTGCCCGGTGTTGTACAGACTGCCTCCGCTATTGCCGCAAGCTATTCACCCAACGTTGTCTACCTGATGAATAATCCATGGCATCGAGCACGTAAACCCGCAAAGGATACTTTTAGCAAGGCGGTGCACTACGTTGGCGCGGAGGGTGGAGCGGTGATAGAGTGAGGTATTCCGCAACCCATAACTTTGCCCAATGCCGCTACCCCTCGAAACCATCGCCCTCACCGACGGCACTTGCCGCTACACACCGCAACTTTTTGATGCCGCCGACTGCGACCGCATTCTGGAAGTGCTGCTGCGGGAAACCGCGTGGAAGCAGGAACACATCAGGATGTTCGGACGGCAATTGCCCATGCCACGCCTCACGGCTTGGTATGGCGAAGCCGGCAAGACTTACAAGTATTCCGGACTATTGAATGAGCCGCTACCATGGTTTCCGGAGGTGGCCCTGCTGCGCGATGCAGTGTCTCATTCGGTAGGCACCCCATTCAACAGCGTATTGTGCAACCTGTATCGCGATGGCACCGACTCCATGTCGTGGCACACCGACGACGAACGCGAACTGGGGCGCAACCCAACCATAGCGTCCATCAGCTTCGGTGCCGAGCGCAACTTTTTATTGAAGCACGTCCGCACCGGTGCTCGCGCCGCGTTCGCATTGGGACACGGAAGCTTGCTGATCATGGAAGGCCCACTGCAACACCACTGGGTTCACCGAGTGCCCAAAACGAGCCGGACTGTGGGGGTTAGGGTGAATTTGACGTTTAGGTGGATTGTGTGATGGCAGCTACTGCAGTTATATCATGATGAGCACTGTTGGGTTGGAGGTTATAGAAAGGCTCGGAATAGGCGGCAGTCTTTGACTACCGTGCGGGATAAGAACATACAACACTTTCGCAAATCTGGAGATTTGCGCCCACACAGGGCGTAGACGGAGTCTACGCCCAACTACTTGTTTCAAGTAAACAGAACGCTACAAAGGGCAGTGTTTGGCGTAGACTCTGTCTACGCCAAAAAGGGCGCCAATCTCTGATTGGCGTACAGGTTTTGTAGTTCCGATCGAAACACGACTCCTCGCAAAGTTGGGCGGCGCTTTTACCAAGGCTCATCCATCGCCAAGAAAGACCGGACCTTTCTCCCTATACATCAAAGCCTTTGCACTACTGTAAACGAAATCTTCGGGTCTCGCAACCCAACCGGACCTTACGGGATTGTCATGGACATAGTTGAGTTTTTGAAGGAAAAAATCTTCGGAATGAACGACTTCGGCCCGGTTTTCATGCGTCCAGAACTTGTGTTCGTTGCTGCGGACGCTCAAGCCCGCATTCCATTCAAACCGATGAAGCATCCACTCCCGCCTGTTTTCATTGCCGTTTTTGATGAGCTCGATAATGCGGCGCGCCGTGAATTTCTTGAAATCCCGGATGGTGTCCGACAGGCTGCCATCTTTACTCCGAACCAAGAGGTGCAGATGGTTGGTCATCACCACATATCCATAAACAACCAGTGATTTTTCCCTTGTGCAGAAATCCAAGCTTTTGACAATGATGTCGCGGTATTCGCTTCTGGTAAAGACATCTACCCAATCTACAACAGTTGGCGTCAGGAAATAGGTCGCAAATTGGTCGTTCACACGGTATCCTGTACTCATAGGAGGTATTCGGTTGCTCCAAAGCTAGGGCATGTGATTGGTATTTTGAACATAAAATTTTGCGTATTGTGTAGCCGGCTTGACTCTAAATCGGTTGTGCATATCCGCGAACGTCCAGTTGAGGTGGAGGCTATGGTACATAGATACATACGGGCAAATCTGGAGATTTGCGCCCACGCGGGGCGTAGACAGAGTCTACGCCCAACTATTTGTTTCAAATAAACAGAGTGCTACAAAGGGTAGTGTTGGGCGTAGACTCTGTCTACGCCCAGAAAGGGCGCCAATCTCTGATTGGCGTACAGGTTCTGGAATTACGCAACACTTTCGCAAATCTGGAGATTTGCGC
>CAIVHI010000207.1 GCA_903905685.1 uncultured Bacteroidota bacterium
CATTCATAGTGCTGAAGTTGTTATGATGAAGGGCTCGAAAAATGGTGAACGGCATCTTTACTGCTCGTATCCATTTAACTTGGCCCACTCTGTGCAACAAAAATAAGGATTTGCAGAAATTGAAGCGGCTGGGTCTCCTTTTCCTACCTTAAAACTTATTTCAGCCAAGGGTGGCAATATGTGCCGCTAACCGAGCAAAAAAAGACACGTCTGCTACGAGGGTATTGCTTGTGGCGCAAATTTTTTTTGGCAGACATTCAACTGTGGTATATTTTTGCTGCATTCAAGGTTTCTTCGTTATCCGAAGAATGAAAAGGGAACCGGGTGAGAATCCCGGACATTTCCCGATGCTGTGTGCCCCATTTTGGTGCTTTTCCAATCTTAGCCACTGCCCTTAGATAGGGTGGGAAGGCGGAAAAGCGGGGCGAGTCAGAAGACCTGCCTTGAGTTATTGTTTTATCGCTGCTTTCGGGAAAAAAAGCTCGGTGATGATGGAAACAGCCTACTGTTTTTCTCTATCCGTTTTTTCTGTTTGTATGCGCATATTATGTTGTGTTTTAAAATAGAAACATATGCGCCAATTTGTTATTGCTGCCTTGATGGCAGTTGCTTTGCCCGCTGTGGCACCGGCTCAAACAGTAGCCACTTTCGATGACCTGTCGTTGCCCACGGCCGACACCTACTATGTGAACAACACGGCCTACGGCACCGACGTAGGCTTCAATGATGGCTTGGGCTTCTTCCCCTGCATTTACGACACTTCTTTCGGTACCTTGATTTGGAACTACTGTGCCTATTCCAACAAAACGGACAGTGTTACCAGCGGCTACTTGAACCAGTATTCGGCCAAGACGGGCATAGGCTATGGCGGATCGGCCAAATATGTGGTGGCCTATTGCTCTAATCCGATGACTTATGCCCCTGTAATGAATCTCCGACTCACGGGCGCCGCCGTTGGGCACAAGGTGTCTGGGTTCTATGCCACCAATAGCACTTACGTCTACAACGCCATTGCCCAGGGCTATCCATCTGCCGCACCAGCCCGCAAATTCCATAGCGGAGACTATTTCTTGCTCACCGTCAAGGGTTTTCATGCCGGTAGCCTCACGCCCGACAGCGTGAACTTCTACCTCGCCAATTTCCTGCACACCGATACGACGCTGAACTACATCGTTAAAAGTTGGGATTGGGTAGACTGCTCTTCGTTGGGAAATGTGGACAGCCTTCAATTCACGCTCGCCTCGTCCGATACCGGCAGTTTCGGAATGAATACGCCCAGCTACTTCTGTATGGACAATTTCACGACTAACGAAACGGATGTTGCAGTACCTGGAGTTTTTGCAGGTGATGCCGGCTCGAGGTTGTATCCTAATCCTGCTACAGATGTCATTGTAGTTGATTGCACGGCAAATAGCGGGTCCATTATTGAGGTCTACAATATATTGGGCATACCTGTATTAACCGCTTCACCCGGTTTGGGTAAGGTGACATTAAAAATCTCCGCCCTGCCAACAGGCGATTACATGGTACGCACGGGAACAGGAGTATCACGTTTCACAAAAATAGCTCGATGAGATTTCGATACCTAGCTTGCGTGGCGGGATTGTTGGCTTGCTTGGGTGCGCAGGCACAGTTTGCGCCTCAAGCAGGCCAAGCGGGCTCCACAGCCATTTCGGCTACGGATAGTCGGTTTATCGATTGGGCCAACCATTGCATCGTCAATCGTGGCTATATGAACATAGCCGAGCCCACTCTGGGACTCGCAGCTGCGGGAGACAGCAGTCTCGCAATAGGGCCCGCCGACGACCAGTCTGTAAGCCTTGGCGATTCCGGCATCGCCGTGCTGTCTTTTGCCCATCCCATTTATAACGGGCCTGGCTACGACTTTGCAGTTTTCGAAAACGGCTTCCTAAATCCGGCAGACCCCACCCAGGCATTTTTGGAGTTGGGTTTTGTCGAAGTAAGTTCAGATGGTGTAAATTTTTTCCGATTCCCGGCCACTTCATTGACTTCAGATTCTGTTCAGGTATCCACCTACGGCTATATGGATGCCACCAAAATCAATAACTTGGCCGGCAAATACGTGGCTTTGTATGGCACCCCTTTCGACCTTGCCGAATTGGCAGGTGTGCCGGGGCTCGATGTGGATGACGTGAAATATGTCCGTATAGTAGACGTGATAGGAAACATCAAAGGTATTGTGACCGCCGACAGTGCGGGTAGGGTGGTGAACGACCCGTATCCGACCCCTTTCGCAACTTGCGGTTTCGACCTTGACGCCGTTGGGGTAATCAACGAGAAAGGCACCTCAACAGAAATGGTTCATGCATCGGCATCGGTGTCGATTTACCCCAATCCAACACATGCTTCATTATTCATCGATGCAACCGGCGTGCCAGATGCATCAATCGTGGTGATCTCCGACGTAGCCGGAATGACACTTGCCAACCACCCGCTAAATTCCGGCTATGCTGCAATACAGGTTGCCGACTTAAATCCCGGTGTTTACTTAGCTACCATCATCAACAACCAAGGAATCAAATGGACGGCAAAGTTTACAAAGTATTGATGCCGTTGATTTTGTTGTGTCTTTTCGACTCCTGCCGAAAGGACACTCCCGGCGTTGATGCGAACAGTGCCCCCACGGCAAGTAGATTGGTATATGTGGCTTGTGAGGGCAACTATGGTGCCAATAATGCTTCGCTGTACGCACTCCATCCATCGGTCGGCTCAGTGTTCGGCGACATATTCAAGACTGCCAACGGCGGCAAGCCGCTGGGCGACGTATTTCAAAGTATGGTGCGCATTGGGGCTCAATACTACCTATGCATCAATAACTCCGATAGAATCGTGGTCTTGGATACCGGGA
>CAIVHI010000208.1 GCA_903905685.1 uncultured Bacteroidota bacterium
AAAACAACTGAACCAGCGCTCACTAAGAGCGAGGTCAAGAAAGCCATCAGCGGGCCTTCAACGGTTTGTGTGGGTAGTACCATCACCTTAACCGACGCAACGCTCTATGGCACTTGGTCGAGCTCGTTCCCCGGTGTTGGCGGCGTAAGTCCGACTACGGGTATTGTAACTGGGTCTACGGCTGGTGTCACTACAATAAGTTATACTACAGCCGGTTGCGCCGGCGGTGCGGCGTATTCCGTTACCGTTCTTGCAGCTCCGGCACCTATTACGACAGGTACGATATTCGCGGTCTGTGTGGGTTCCACATTGCCCTTGGGAGAAACAGTAACGGGCGGCACTTGGTCGGCCAGCAATGGTAATGCCACAGTGAGTGGAATCGGAGTTGTCTCCGGGGTGGCCAATGGATTAGATACCATCACGTACTCTACGGGTTGCGGCACGGCAGCCACTCAGGTGGTTACCGTAAATATTGCGCCTACTGCCATTACAGGTGCCACGTCGGTTTGCGTGGGTAGTACCATGACCCTTGCAGATGCGGTACCCTATGGCACTTGGACCAGTTCTCTGCCCGGTATCGGCGGTATCGGTGGATCGACAGGTATCGTTACCGGTGTTTCGCAAGGTGTAACCAATATCAGTTATTCCACTCCGGGTTGCGCGGGTGCCGTGGGTTATCCCGTAACGGTTTATGCTGCACCGGCCGCCATAACCACCACTGCTCCGACCTTTGCAGTGTGCGTGGGTGCAACCATTACCGCTGCCGATCTATCAACGGGCGGTACGTGGTCGGTTAGCAATACCAATGCGTCAATCAGCGCAGGCGGCGTTGTGACGGGCTTGGCCGGTGGTTTGGATACCATCACCTATTCCAACGGCTGCGGCACGGCAGCCACCCAAGTCGTAACGGTCAATGTCGCCCCTACGGCCATTACGGGCACCTTAACGGTTTGCGTAGGTAGCACAACGTCACTGGCCGATGCAGTGCCCTATGGCACATGGAGCTCTGTAAGTGGTGGAGTGGCAACAATCGGAGCTTCCACCGGCGTGGCAACAGGTGTGAGTCAAGGAACCACCCAAATCAGTTATTCGACCGGTTGCGGCTCGGCTGCCACGGCTACCCTAACCGTAGACGAAGCACCGGTATCCATCATTTCGACAACGACGTTCGCAGTTTGCATTGGCGATACCCTAAAGCTTAGCGATGCCGCTTGGGGCGGTAGCTGGACGAGTTCTTCGCCTGGAGTGGGGCTCCTCTATCTGCCTGCCTTCGACAGTACGCAAGTTGTAGGCGTGGCTAATGGTACGACAACCATTTCCTACAGCAACGGTTGTGGCGCACCCGCTTTGGCCTTCGTAACCGTCAATGCGGCACCTGCGGCAATAACCGGCACGTTCAATGTGTGTACCGGTATTACCGAAACCTTGTCTGACGCCACGCCATATGGAACGTGGTCCATCAGCTCGGCAGGTGTGGCTACCATCAATGGCACCACCGGTGTGGTCAACACCACCACTCAGGGCGTAAGAACGATTTCGTACACCACAGGTTGCGGCGCTCCTGCAACCGCGACTCTATCTGTAAACGGTGCGCCTGCTGCAATCGGCGGTTCGTTTACGGTATGCGTAGGCGGCATCACGACGCTTACGGAATCGGCCACGGGCGGGTTCTGGTATAGTGCCAATACGTCTACTGCGACGGTAGATTCTTTTGGTGGGCACGTTACCGGTGTTGCGCAAGGTATCGTCAACATCTCCTATACCAACGGTTGCGGTGCAGCGGTTTTTGCAACCGTAACGGTGAATGCCGCGCCGGCCCCAATTGCCGGCAACACCCCCATTTGCGCAGGTGGAGCTATCACGTTGAGTGACGCCTCCACCGGTGGCGTTTGGACGGGTGGTGCTCCTGTGGCTACCACGAATGCACTATCGGGTGTGGTAACTGCGGGCCTTACCCAAGGCACCGCGGTGGTTACTTACAACAACACCTGCGGCACACAAGCCACGGTCACCATTACCGTCAATGCGTCACCCGCACCCATCACGGGGACTGCAACCGTTTGTGTGGGCAGCACGACTACATTGGGTGAAACCTCAACCGGCGGCACGTGGACAAGTGGTACTACCACTGTGGCCACCATCGACCCGACGGGTGTGGTGACGGGAATAGCTCAAGGCACCTCAATCATCACTTATGCCAATGGGTGCGGAACAGCCCAATACCTGACGGTTACCGTGAATACTGCCCCGGCGGCCATTACCGGCTCGCTCACCGCGTGTGCCGGTACTTCAGCCACACTCTCGAATACTTCTAGCGGCGGCAACTGGACCAGCGGTACGACATCGGTTGCTACTATTGGAGCCACTACGGGTATTTATAATGCCACGACCCAAGGCACAACGGTTATCAACTACACTACAGGTTGTGGTGCACCTGCAACGGCTACCCTTACAGTGAATGCCGCACCAGTCGCCATTACCGGTACACTGACGGTGTGTGCCACCGCAAATACTACATTGGCAGATGCGTCTACCGGCGGCACTTGGACATCGGGTACGCCCGGTGTCGCAACTATTGGTGCCTCCAGTGGCATTGTTACCGGTGTAGCTGCGGGTACTACCATCATTACTTATGCCAACAGCTGCGGCCCCCAAGTTACGGCCGTTGTTACCGTAAACATTCCTCCTGCACCCATCACTGGCAACTCGGCCATGTGTACTTCGGGTTCGTCCATCACTTTGGCCGATGCTGTTTCTGGCGGTTCATGGAGTGGCGGCAGCCTTCCTATTGCGACTGTTGGTGCAACCGGTATTGTTACCCCACATGCCACTCAAGGCACAACAGTCATTTCTTACAACACGGGTTGCGGTACTCCCGCCACGGTTACAGTTACTGTCAATGAGGCGCCTACAGTTATCACCGGCACATTCGTAGTGTGCGCAGGCGGTTCGGTTGTCACCTTGCTTGATTCCGCTACGGGTGGCACATGGTCGGGCGGAACAGCCGGGCTCGCAACCATTGGCGCGACCACGGGTATTGTTACCACTGCGGGCTCCATTGCCGGCACTGCAATCTTCACGTATACCAACGGCTGCGGTGCCTCGAAAACCGCAACGGTGACTATCAATCCGTTGCCGGTTACTCCAGTACCCATAACGGGTACGTTTACCGTTTGTATCGGTGATTCCGTTACCCTCTCTGATGGTACCCCCGGTGGTACCTGGAGCAGCGTATTCCCTGCCAAGGCTACCATTACTGCGCTTGGAGTGGTACATGCCATTTCAGGCGGTATCGATACAATCAAGTATACTGAAACCAACGGTTGCGGCACTGCTCGCGCTGTGGCTCCAATTACGATATATCCGTTGCCGGTGGCCGGTACCATTGTTGGGCCAACGTCCATCTGTAAGACTTCAGGAGCCGTTACCTTCACCGATACCTCGGCGGGCGGAACTTGGTCCACTTCCAATATTTCGAAACTCACCATTGGTGGAAGTACGGGTATTGCCACACCATTGGCTTTGGGTGCGGTTACGGTCATCTACACGGTGCCCAGCACGCATGGCTGTGCGCCTGCCATTACTACCTTGAGTGTTTCGGTAGATACTTTTCCGACCACTCCGGGTGCCATCGTGGGCATAACGACTTTCTGTCAAGGCTCAACCATAACATTGACAGATACCTCGGCCGGCTTCAAATGGTCGAGCAGCGATACGTCTGTGGCGAAGGTCGACTCCGTGACCGGTATCGTTACCGGCAGGTCGGGCGGGTCGGCTACCATCAGTTATACCAATACCAATGCCTGTGGCTCGGCTTATCAAACCATTACCGATACCGTCAAGCCTTTGCCGGTATCTCCATCGCCAATCTCTGGCATCAACCACGTTTGCAACGGCCTGACGGATACGCTTTCCGATACCCTTTCTACAGGTTTCTGGACCAGCAGCGACACCACCAAGGCTACTATCAGTTCGGCGGGTGTGGTGAGCTGGGTGAGTCCTGGCACGGTCATCATTTCCTACTCCGACACCAACAGTTGCGGTAGTAGGGTGGTGAGAGACACCATTTCCATTGTGCCGATTCCCAATGCGGGTGTCATTACCGGTACAGCCTTGGTTTGTGTAGGGTCCGCGACCACGTTCAGCGATTCTGTTGCCGGGGGTGTTTGGTCAATTGGCGACACTACCGTAGCGCAAATCAATGCTGGCACAGGTGTGGTAACCGGTGTAGACTCCGGCAAAACGGTCATTACTTACACCTATACCAATGTTTGCGGTAGCGCTTATGTGGTAGATTCCATCACGGTACACCCTGCGCCCTATGCGGGCACTATTTCGGGTACGTCTGCTTTGTGTGTGGGCAACTTCAGGTTGTTCACCGATTCTGTTTCGGGCGGCACTTGGAGCTCCAGCGCTTCGGGTATTGTCAATATCGACATCCATACCGGTTTTGCTACCGCGGTGAGCGTCGGAACGGCAGTCGTGTCCTACTCTGTGGTTTATGTTTGCGGTGTGGCAGTAGCGAAGGACACCGTCACGGTGTATCCGTTGCCGCACGCCGGGACAATTAGCGGCATGGATACTTTGTGCGTAGGTTCTACCATCACTTTGATGGACACTGCCAGCGGCGGTGTTTGGAGTGCCACTAACGGTGATGCCTTGGTGTCCGACTCGGGTGTCGTCACCGGTATTGTAGGTGGTATAGACACCATCCACTATACGGTTAGCTCCGTTGGTTGCGGCGCAGCGGTTGCGAGCTATGTCATCACATTGAATCCGTTGGCTACCCCCGGTTTGATTTCCGGCTCGCCCTACGCCTGTATCGGTGCACGCGATTCGCTGTATTCGTCTATGGCGGGTGGCAGTTGGAGCATCACTAACGGCCATGCGACCATCAGCCCCACTGGCGTGGTCAACGGCTTGACTACGGGCCTCGATACTGCCGTATATACCGTGCACAACAGTTGTGGCACTGCCTCCGGGACGTTCCCCTTGAACGTTCACCTTCAAGCCAATGCAGGTACCATTACGGGTGTAGATTCCGTGTGTGTGCTGGCTACCATTACCGTGTCAGACATTACTACCGGCGGTGTGTGGGGCGCGACCAACGGCAATGCGACAATATCGGGTGGCGTGGTTACCGGTGCCGTTGCCGGTGTTGATACCATCCTGTACATGGTGACGAATGTGTGCGGCACCGATTCTGCCATGAAGACCATCATTGTAGACCCACTGTTGGATCCCGGTGTGATAACCGGCATCAACGTATTCTGCCAATACACCAAAGACTCCCTGGTGGACACTACCGCGGGAGGTGTATGGAGCAGCGCAACCGGCAAGTCTTCGATAACCACTTCGGGGATGGTGACGGGCAACCTGTATGGTGCCGACACCATCGAGTACAGCCTCACCAACAGTTGCGGCGTGTTCAGCGCCAAATTCCCCATCACCATCAATCCGGCTCCGAATGCCGGTACGATTTACAATACCGACCCAGTAGCGGCATTGATGGCGGGTACGAGTGTATGTATCGGTTCTACTATTACCATCCATGACTCCCTTGCAGGCGGTACTTGGCACATCACCAATACCAATGCTTCGTTCAATTTCTCAACCGGATTGGTGTCTGGGTTGGTTGTAGGTTTGGATACTATCTACTATACCGTTAGCAATATGTGCGGTTCGGATACGGCATTGGATACCTTCCATATCTATCCATTGCCCTCCATACCTGCGATTACAGGTCATCACGTTTTGTGTGCCGGTGTTTCCGACACCCTCAACATTCCATACCTGGGAGGTACTTGGACGAATGGAGACTCCTTGGTGGCCATGCCTTACGGTCATACATCGGGCACCTTCTACTTCAATACTTTGACGGCCGGGATTGACACGGTGTATTACTCATCCAAGTCCACTCCGGGCTGTAAGAGTACCGTGAAGTTCCCCATTACGGTCATCGATACACCCAACTTCAAGATTTCGCCAACCAGTACCGATTTGGTTTGCTACAACCAGAAAATTGGGACCATTACTTTGAACCTGACCCCCGATACCGCCCACCAGGCCATCGGTGTTATTAAGTACGAATGGTCCAATAATGCGACCACTCAAAACCTCGACAGCTTGGGTGCCGGTACATACAGCGTCGTGATTCTCGATCCGTCTACCAAGTGTAGACGCACCGATTCCTTCACCATCACCCAGCCGGACTCTTTGGATGTGCGTGTAACGGTGAAAAACGACACCTGCAAAACCGGTAACGGTGCCCTTTGGGTGGCGGTATCCGGCGGAGTTGGCCCATACAAGTATTTGTGGTCCAGCTATTCCACCGATACCTTCCTTTTGGGCTTGTCGCCCGCAGCATTCTGGATTCAGATTACGGACAGCAACCAGTGCGTGAAGAAGCTGGACGTGGACGTACTGGAGGGAATCTGTAACGACATTGTGGTGCATAACGCCCTCACGCCGAATGGCGATGGCGTGAACGACATCTGGATCATCGACGGTATCGATGACTATCCGGCCAACAATGTGCAAATCTTCGACAAGTGGGGTGATGTGGTGTTTCAAAAAGACCACTATGACAACACTTGGGGTGGCAAGGGCAACAACGGCCTGCCGCTGCCCGCAGGTACTTACTTCTACATCGTGAAGCTCAATACCGTGAATGCATCGGGTGCGAGCAACGTGAAGACGGGTTCTATGTTGATTAAATATTGATAATTAAAGTGATTTTGAAATGAGGAAGATTTTATTGGTTTGTTTGTCCATGGCCTTGCCGGCCGCAATGTTCGCCCAAAGCGACCCCCACTATACCATGTTCATGTATAATAAACTGTTATACAATCCTGCGTATGCGGGCAGTCGGGATGTGGCCTCCATCAATGCCACCTATCGCGACCAGTGGGTAGGTATTGATGGCGCTCCCAAGACCATCAATATCTCTGCCGACGGCCCGTTGGGCAGTTATATGAATCCGTTCCGGAGTGTTGCGGTGGGTATCAGCATCAATAGCGAAACGATTGGTGTGGAAAAGAATACCGACATCATGACCTACTACGCCTACCGCATCCAAACCGGAAGTTCGGTGCTGTCTTTCGGGTTGAGTGCGGGTGCCAAGTTGTATTCTGCCAACTACGGTTCGTTGAATCCGTTCCAGACGAATGATAAGCTGTTGACACAGAACATCCAAAATGCGTTTTTGCCCAATTTCGGTGCCGGCATTTTTTGGTCGTCAGACAAGTTCTACTTGGGGGCATCCATTCCCAACATGCTCCAGAACTACTACGACAAGTCTGCTTCTACGGCCAACAATTTGGTGTCTCGCGAAATTCGCGGCTACTATGCATCAGGCGGCTACGTCATCAATTGCAGCGAGTCGTTCAAGCTCGAACCCCAATTTATGGTTCGCTATGCGGGCAATGGCACCTTCCAACTGCCTATGGATTGCGACTTCAACCTGTCGGCAATCATCTATGACCGTGTCATGGTTGGCTGCACCTACCGTACCGACAACTCTGTGGAAGGAATTGTACATTTGCAAATCAACCGTTTCGTAAGTGCCGGATATGCGTTCGACTATACGATGTCGGCACTCAATGGATACAACAGCGGGACCCATGAAGTGGTTCTCGGTTTCGATTTCGTAAAAGACAACAACAAATATTCCAATCCGAGGTTTACCAAGTCCTTCTAAGCCGGTTAATACCATCACTACACTATGAAATTTTTTGCAGCCGCCTCCTTAGCCGTCATCGCATTATTCCAAACCGACCAACTGTATGCCAAGAATAAGGATTTGATTAAGGGCAATTACTATTACAAGCACAACCAATATCATACCGCCATCCCTTTCTTGGAGCGTGTGGTAGATGAACAGAACGACCCGGTGGTATATGGCCAACTCGGAGAGTGCTACCTTAAAACCAGTCGTGCCGATTTGGCTTCAAAGTGGTTGGGGAAGGCTGCCGGGCTCGAAGGATGCCCCGACGAGATTGTTATGGAATACTGCCAAGTACTGATGGAACTCCAAAAGTACGACTCGGCAAAGAAACTGCTTACCGCCTACCAGACCCGCCACTCAGGTGAAGGCCGGGTGGCCGGGTTGCTGGCTTCGTGCGAGTCGGCACCTGCTAAACTCATGGCCAAGCCCAAGGGTGAGGTGTCTTTTTTGAACCTGAATACCAACGGGTCGGAATATGCGCCCACCGTTTGGAAAAACAAACTTGTATTCACCGCCGACGTTGTAGTTGATGAGGACAGCAAGAAGAATAAAATCAAGGAGTTTACCTACAATTCCGTCTACTTTGTGCCTTGCGACAAATACGGGTTGACCGGTAAGGATTTCAAAAAGATATCGGTGACCGGCGTGGCGGAGAAGGAGAATATGGCGCATGCGTCTTTCAGCGCTGATGGCAAACGCATGTATTTCACTACAACCCAAGCGGGAGACATGAAAAAGGGCATTCAACCCAACCGCCATGTTATTGCCGATGTGCCCATGGAAATCATGATTGCATCGGATTTCGATTCCTCCAGCAATACTTTTACTGCATACAAACCGTTCAAATACAATAGCAAGGAACATTCGGTGAGTCATCCCACGGTGAGCCCGGATGGTGAGGTACTCATGTTTTGTTCCAATATGGAAGGTGGTGAAGGTGGTTCCGATATCTACATCTGCAAGCGCGGAGAAGACGGGGAGTGGACCGAACCGGTTAACGCTGGAAAAATGATCAACACCGAGGGCGAAGAGGTTTATCCTTACTTGGCTGACAACAACACCCTGTTTTTTTCTTCGGATGGTCACGAAGGTCTTGGCGGGCTGGATATCTTCATGGCCAAGTACAACCCCGGTTCCAACACGTTTTCCAAACCCGTGAATGTCGGCACACCCATCAACTCGTCCTATGACGACATCTCGCTTGCGGTTTATGCCGATTTGCGCAGTTGTTATTTTTCGTCCAACAGGCCCTCCTACAAGGGTGGCGACAACATCTTCTTCTATAGCAAAAATCACGCCTACGTCAAAATCAAGTTGTTCGACGATGTGACTAACGACCCGTTGAACGTGGCCAACATCAGTATGGAATCCCCAACGGAAAAAACTTACGTAAGCGTCAACAAATTGGGTGAGTTTGTGGCACCCGTCTATACTGATGCCCAATACAAAATGACAGTTGGCAAGAATGGATATGCCCCCTATACGGTAAACATCAATGCCGCATCGTTCAAGGATAACGACACGATTGTGCAAACGGTCATGTTGTCGTCGCTGAACATCCCGAAGCCTCCTAAGGAGGATAAGCCCACGGCCCCGCTCGTAAAAAATGAGCCGCCCGTTACCGTGCGCGATAGCAACTATTATAAGAAGCCATCGCTTTTTCTCCTGTCCATTGTGGACTCTATGACTAAGAAGCCGATCAAGAAGGCATCAGTTACTTTGGAGTCGGACAAGGACGACCGTGAAATTACCGCCAACGAGAAAGGGCAGGTATTTACCCAATTGATTCCTGAAATTCCCTACAAGGTATCTGTGAGCAAGAAGGGATATCAGTCTAATGCGATTACCATCAAAACCATCTTTGCCCACGACGAGCCCGATACATTTACGGAGCGCGTTGCGCTTATTGCCGACAAGTTTGTGAAGGTTAAGAAACACAAGCATGCCGGTGAGCAAACTACAGATGCCGACGAACAAGATGCAGTGGCCGCAGGCAAGACCCATAAGGGGAAAAGAGGTGGTAGGAACAGGCGCAACAAAGATGCCGCCGATAATACTGCCGATGTGTTGCAAAAAGGAAGGCTGGTATCGCTGGATGGCTACTATGCCGAGTACAACAAGTATGACATTGTAGACAGTAAAAAATACATTCTCGACAGCTTGGTAACCCAGTTGAAGGAAAATCCAACTATGCGCATCCGCATTTTTGGGCATGCCGACTGTAGGGGTGGTGCAGATTATAACATGAAATTGTCGGTGCAGCGCGCCATTGCAGTGGGTAAATACTTGGTGTCGCAGGGCATTGACCCGCGCAGGTTGGAGCATAAGGGGCTAGGCTCTGCCAAGCCGGTTGAGAAATGCCCCGTATGCAATGAGTGCTCTGAACAACAACACGAACGTAATCGTGGATTTGAATATACCGTACTGCATAAATAGGTACGTACCCCATTGACAGCTAAAACGTGAATGTCCCCAAATTTGGGGACATTCACGTTTTAAACGGATTTATCTTTACATTTTTCAGTCTATTACCGGTGTTACAACTTCAATTTGTCTAAGGCGGCCATTTTGTTTCGAAGGGTGTTATGGCAGGGTTCGGTCCTGGCGGTCTTGATATTTGTGTCCATACAGCTACATGGGCAGAAGGGTGGGGACGGCTTTTTGGAGGCGCAGTTGAAGTATCCAAAAGTGGCCGCAGCATGGAAGAAGTATAATGACTCGATGGGTAGGGAGTTTTACCGTAAATACTTGCTATATCCACCCAAGGAGGTATACATCAGGATTTTCAAGGCGCAAAACGAGTTGGAGCTTTGGGCCAGAAATTCTGAATTGAATGAATTTAGGCTAATAAAGACCTACCGCATTTGTGCGTTGTCGGGCATCCTCGGGCCCAAGCGCTTCAAAGGCGACCGGCAGGTGCCGGAGGGGTTTTACTTTATAGAGCAGTTCAATCCGAATTCGGATTATTGCCTGTCGTTGGAGCTGAACTACCCCAACTATGCCGATAAGGCGGTGGGGACGGGCACGGGGATATCTGCAGAGGGTTTAGGCCGGGATATTTTCATACATGGCGGTTGTGTCACCGTGGGTTGCGTCCCCATTACCGATGAAGGCATCAAGCAACTCTACGTAGTTTGCCTTGCGGCAAGAAGCGGTGGTCAGGAGAATATTCCGGTGCATATTTTCCCTACACGATTTACAAAGAACGGCTGGGCGTTTTTAAGAAAGGAGTACGGTGGCGATGCCGAAAAAATGCGATTTTGGACTGATTTGAAGGAAGGATATGATTATTTCGAAAAATATCATGTGGTGATGCCTGTAATGTATACCCCTGCGGGCCGATACGTCTATTGACCAAAGAAATAGTTCGGGGCCTTGAAAAGCCGTAATTTTGACCAAACCACCGTAGCAGGTTCATTATGCGCTATCCCGCAGGATTTTCCGATCATTTTTCCAAGTTCCTAATCTCCATTCTCGTCGTCATATCGGCATCCTGCCAAAAGGAAGTCCATATAGACTTGGGAAGTACGCCCCCTGTAATTGTGGTGCAAGGGCAGATACAAACCAATATGCCCCCTTACGTCATCCTCACGTCCACCATCGGTTTTTTTTCCAACGTCAACCTCACCACCCTTCAAAACAGCTTCATCCACAATGCCGTAATAACGGTATCCGACGGCAGGAAAACCGTTTCGTTGAAGGAGTATACCATCGATACCGGCGCCAACAACTTTTTTTATGTGTACAGTCTCGATAGCTCTAACCTTAGCAACATCATGTTGGGGCAGGCGGGTAAGTTTTACACGTTAACGATACAATGTCAGGGTAAGACCTACACATCCGTCACCAAAATCCCCAATCCGAAGGGTGTAGACACGATGTGGTTCGACAAGCCATTGATTAAGAACACTTTTGCACCCGATAGTGCCAAACAGCTGTTTGTGGACTATACCGACCCCGATACGTTTGGGAATTATGTGCGGTCGTTCTCCAAGCGCAATGGCGAGGCTTATTACCCCAATGGCATATACAGCGACCAAGCCGTAAATGGATTGAAAATAGCCAGTATCGGCCTTTTTGCCGGCTATTTGGACAGCACCAACGTGAAGGCAGACACCTTGAGGTATTTTTATCCCGGCGACACCGTCACCATCAATTGGTGCCAGATTGATAAGGGTGTCTACAACTTTTGGAATTCTGAAACCTACGCAAGCAATACCTTGGGCGATCCGTTCGCTTCCCCCATCAACTTGGTTACCAACATCAAGGGGGGGGCCATAGGTATTTGGGCGGGCTACAGCAGTTCGTTTTCCACACTCGTGGTGCCCTGAGTGCGGTGGTATTGAAACTGCATCTCCCAAACAGAACATTGCATTAACTTTGGCTTTCATTGCGATGCCCTGCTTTGGGGTTGCAACTTCAAACACGCCAAACAACGACATATGGAAATTTCCGAAAAAGTAAAATGCCTCATTATCGGCTCCGGACCCGCCGGTTATACAGCCGCCATCTATACATCGCGAGCCAACCTTCATCCTGTACTGTATCAAGGGCTTCAACCCGGTGGTCAGCTCACCATAACCACCGAAGTGGAGAACTATCCCGGCTACCCCAACGGCATCATTGGGCCACAAATGATGGTCGATTTCGAGCATCAGGCCAAACGTATGGGTGCCGATATACGCTGGGGAATGGTGACGAAAGTTGATTTCTCGAAACGCCCATTTGTGTGCGAAATAGATGAAGAACACGCCATCGAGGCAGAGACGGTCATAATAGCTACCGGGGCATCGGCCAAATGGTTGGGCTTGGAGTCGGAGCAACGGCTGAACGGGCATGGAGTGTCCGCTTGTGCCGTATGCGACGGGTTCTTCTTCAAGGGCAAAGAAGTGGCCATTGTGGGCGCGGGAGATACCGCTTGCGAGGAAGCCATGTATCTCGCCAATCTTTGCTCTACTGTACACATGCTCATCCGCAAAGGCGAAATGCGTGCCAGTAAAGTGATGCAGGAACGCGTGCTGCGCACTCCCAACATCAAGGTGTATTGGAATACCGAAACCCTCGAAGTGCTGGGTGAGAAAAAAGTGGAAGCCATCCGCATTCAAAACACGGTATCGGGCGAGCAAACCGACATTCCGCTGAGTGCATTCTTTGTCGCCATTGGCCACAACCCCAATTCCGAATTGTTCAAAGGTTGGCTTGATATGGACGACCAAGGTTACCTCATTACCAAACCGGGCACCTCAAAAACCAATATCCCCGGTGTGTTTGCTTCAGGCGATGTGCAGGACAAAATCTACCGCCAAGCCGTGAGTGCCGCCGGCAGCGGCTGCATGGCCGCGCTGGATGCCGAGCGCTTCTTGGGCGAGAATGGGCATTGAGGATAGTTGGCTGACGACCGTTGGCATTAATAGGATTGCGAATCAAAATTG
>CAIVHI010000209.1 GCA_903905685.1 uncultured Bacteroidota bacterium
CGACTACAACAAGAAACTTGAAGAACTGCGCAGTACCCTGATGGCAACGAAACACAAGTCCATTTTTGCGGACGAGAAGAAACTCCGCGAAAACCTCTCCGAAGTGTATGCCGCCGTATGTTTTCAAGAGTGCAAACCCTCGAACCTGCAAACCGGACGAACTGCTGTATTGCAGGGCGATTTGACGAAGGCCGAGCAGTCGTATACCGAACTTGTAAACGCCAACAGCCAAAAAGTAGCCGAAACCATTGCTGCTGAGGAGAAACGCGAAAAAAACACGCCAAGGTCGAGCAATTGAGCCGCATTATCTCCAAACGCCGGTTGCCATGTTCGTGAACGCTCGAGTCGGGATTTTCCGGTTGAATGGATTGCGGGCAACAATTTATTTTGATGTATATTCGTTCTTTAATCGGACGGATGCGTAACTTGGTTTTTTGTTCCCTGTTTGCACTGGTTTGGCTGCTGCCAGGCACAGTTTCAGGCTCGCATTTGGCCGGGCAGGATTTTTCCTATGTAATGTTGGGGGCATCCGGTGGCATGTATCACTACAGGGTCTCCTTGTCGTTGATTCAGGATTGCCTCAACGGCCAACCGGCAGCTATCATGGAGGACAATCCCGCTTTCTTCAGCGTGTACAGCGGTAGTGGTATTTTGGTAGACTTGGACACTTCTGTGTACTACACCTCCGCAGTTTTGATGCCGACAACTGCCAATGGCTCTTGCGACAGCTTCATTGCGGGAGACCCCATTTGCCACAGGAAGGCTACTTTTTCCGCCGATTTCTACCTGCCGGCGTGCACAACAGGCTACACGGTAGTTTATCAGCGATGTTGCCTGAATGCACTGGCCAATATTTTGGACCCCGCCGATATGGGCGTTACCGCTTTTTGCAATATCCCGGCATCGGGAATCGCCACTTACAACAATAATGCGATATTCAACAATTACCCACCGTCCATATTGGATTTGGGGGTACCGTTGGCCTTCGATTGTTCGGCAACCGACCCCGACGGAGACTCTTTGAGCTACGAGATCTGCGCCCCTTACAGCGGGGCAAATGCCTCCAGCGGCAATATCAAACCCATCCCAAGTTTTGGCCCTTACGACAACTACACTTATCTGGATTCACTGTCTGCGGGCAATCCCCTGGGCTGTTCTCCCCCACTGACGATGAACGCGAAGACGGGCATACTTGCGGGCACCCCCAACGCACTGGGCAACTACATTGTGGGGGTTTGTTGCACAGAGTGGAGGCACGGTACCGCCATAAACACCGTGCAGCGCGTTTTTGAATTTCTCGTGGTGAATTGCGCCGCGAGCGGTATTGGCCTTGTGCAACCCCCAACCGACGATTGGAGGGTATTTCCCAACCCTGCATCGGGGTTGCTGACCGTTTCATCAAACAGACCGATTTCCAACCTGCTCATCACCAATTCTCTCGGGCAACTTGTTTATCGGGGTATTTTCGCGACAGGTGGCCACAAGGAAGTGCAGGTAGACGCATCTGCATTGCCTCAAGGATTGTATTGGGTACAGGTAAATGGGGGGCATGCAAAACCCGTTGCGATTCAATAGCAAAACAGCCGGGCGGTGGATAATCCGACATAGCGGGTTTCAGGAGGCAATTCCCCCACAAACCGACCATGGTAAAGCGTCCGGGTTCCCCAAAGTTCGCCGAAATAAAAGTATAGAGTTGTCTAACTTTAAAAAAAAGGAAACAATGAGGATGAAAATGGAAAACCAATGATGAGACTATGCTTATGAACCGAACAAATTTTGGGGAGGGCCTACAAATTCCCATAATGGTGTACTTTATTTAATCAGCTTCCCTCATGTTGCATTTGCCGCTTGAATTCAGCTTTGCAAGTTTTGCAAAGTTTGCAGCTTTATAATTATTCATTCAAATTATTCTTCTCTCTTGAATTTATCTTAGAAATTAAGCATATGGGCATAAGCATTTTGAGAAATTTGTTCTAAATCGACAAATTCCTATAAAAAAGGCGTATTTTTCAGAATTAATGTGTTAGTATTGCGGAAAATAAGCTAATTTCTTAGAAATGTTTGTAGAGTTTAGTGTGCGCAATTTTAGATCCATAAAAGATCTTCAAACAATCAGCTTTGCTGCTACTGGTTTGAAAAGCCCAGATAATTTTTCCAGAGTAGATAGTCACAATATAGCTGTTGATGACGGAATGAAGCTAATGAAGACGATTGGGGTTTATGGCGCAAATGGAAGTGGTAAATCAAACATTATTCGTGCTCTTGAATTTTTTTTAGAGGTAGTTAAATTACAAGCAAGTTCTGATTCAAACCTGGGTAATCTATGTGATCCA
>CAIVHI010000210.1 GCA_903905685.1 uncultured Bacteroidota bacterium
CGATGGTGCCCATTTTGGCATTCAGCGTAGAGCCCTTCACATCGAGCGACTTGGTGAGGACGACGCTGTCGCCGGTTTTGAGGACGGCGCCATTGCTGTCGCGGTGCAATGTAACCGCACTGTCGTTCTCGTGGTCGCCGGTGGCTTTGGCCCATTGCAGTTTGTCGTCGTCCAGATACATCATGTCGAGAAATTCCATTGCCCAAGTTTCATTGCGGAGGCGGTTCAGCAACCGCCAGGCCAGTACCTGCACGGCGGGTACCTCGCTCCACATGCTGCCCGAGAGGCAGGCCCAGTGGGTGGCATCCAGTTCTTCCTTTTTCTCCAATTGAGCTACGCATTTGCCGCATAGCCAAGCACTTGCATCTTCATGATAGTGTGGTTCGGGGGCTACTTCGTAGCCCGAAAGCGACTCCTCGCTTCCGCATAATTCACATTTGTTACCGCTTCTTTTACGCAGTTCTTCCGGCTTCATCTATGGTTGTTGGTTGTTTGATTCAAGGGCGAAGATAATTATCCGTTTGGCGTAATGGGGTAGGAGTGTGTGGCGTTTATTTTCAAAACATTAAATATTCGCAGAAACATCGAGAAATTGAGCGGTATCCGTGAAAATAGTTAGACATTTGCACGTTTTTCGGCCTGACGCAACGTTGTTGCAGGGCCACATCGATACATTATGAAGAAAATATTGGGTTACAGGCGGTTGTTGGCAGTCAATGAAAAGACGGAATTGCGCGAATTGAAAACCATTTACCGCAATTTAATGAAGACATGGCATCCCGACAGCCTGCAAGACAACCCCGAGAAACTGGCGGAGGCCGAAGTGAAGAGCAAGCAGATTATTGAGGCCTACCACTTTTTGGTGAGTATAGCTCCCGAGACCCGTGCCAAAAACCTGCCCGAGTTTACCACCACCATCACGGCGTCGGCCATTGTAGACTACAATTTCAAAGTAGACACCCTTACCATTGAATTTGCCGACGGCAACAAATATGAGTTTTTCGGCGTGACGAAAGATATTTATAACAAACTCATGAACGCCCCGGCACCTGCCCGCTTCGTGCGCCGCCACATTTGCGATGCATTTGTGTATCGCAATGTAACGAGTACCATGGAAGTGGAATAAGGTCGCTCCGCGTGGGTGGAGTGCTGAATGGTTTTTGGGCCCGTAGTGGGACAACTGCGTTGTTCATTTTTTATCGTGTTCGAACTTGTAGACCGATCCGCGAGTTCTGGACTAATTCCATATACAGGTAGCCAAATCAACTAACAAAGCAACCTCCAACCTCGGAGCTTGCTTTGTTTGGTATAGTACTATTGGAAGAAATCTAAGCCGGTCGGCATATTGTATCGTGTCGCAGCCTAAACAAGGGCGGCAAAAAAAATGTGGCCATGGGTGTTCGATATGGGCTTCCGGCGCCGTCCATTGGCTGCCGCCAAGCCGGATTTCGAGACCGCCAATGGCCGTGTTAAGTCTCTCCATCTATATGCTAAGCACTATTAAGAATATAATGGGAATTAATTTGAGCCTCCGATGTGGTTAATCTTTCTTAGGTAAGCCTGCTGGTTTGCGGCAATTCCGTAAGTGTCTGGAGCTCAGGGTCAATATGTCGTTTTGATTTATAGAAATCGAACAAGTGAGATTTCATTATAAATTGTAAGCGTTTTTTTATGTTATTTTTGTCGTCGGGACGCTTGAAATTTATCGGGAATTTTTATCTTTGATTTGGAGCGGTAATGATTTGCCGAAACTGTTGACTCCCAATTGTTATTCTGGTGATTAATTTTATATTTTGATTTTGTATGGGGGTTTATCAGATGTTTGAGGATGCAGCAC